>JBDRLR010000001.1:0-6552 GCA_043812855.1 Nanobdellota archaeon
CTGGATTCAAGAGTGGTCTGGCTTGGGCTTGCCGCGGTCAGCGTGGCCGCTCCCATGGCTAGGGCGAGCAGGGTTGATCTGGCTGAGGCCATGCAGGCGTGAATGGGTTCGCCTTAAAAAAGGCGTGGTGGCCTGATTTGACTTTTCCTGGGTTTTTTGCGTGGTTTGCTCAAGGAAATCTTTATATAGTCTTGTCGGGCGGGTGGGGGTATGCGGGTGCAGCACAATTATGGTCTTTTGGTCTTCATCCTTGTGGTTGCGATCGTGTTGTGTCTGGTCTTTACGCAGCCTGGGTTCATCGGTGAGGGTTTCAAGGTCGCCAGTGTCGGTGGTGGTGGCTCGAAGACTGAGGTGGTCACGCAGCGGGTGGTGCCTGCCGCCGCTCCAATGGTGTCGGTCGAGGTGTTTGATCCGATGACGATCAGCGTTGTGGCGAGTCGTGATGTGTCTGTGCCATCAAGCCAGACGCACTACACGCACGCATTCGGCGTCCTTTCCAGCACGACAGACGGAGAGAAACAATATCACATCCAGGATTATTTGGGTTCGACGAGGGCGACAACTTCATTCTCGGGCATGCAGTCGAGTTCGATTGATGTCTTGCCGTTCGGTGAGACGCTGCGGTCGGGTGCGGCAAGTGGCGGTGGAAGCCGATATGGGTTTACAGAAAAGGAGCAAGACATATCGAGCGATCTGCATTACTTCGGCGCAAGGTACATGGATTCTCTCTCGGGCAGGTTCACGAGCGTCGACCCGTTGCAGAAGAATGATCAGAGCGCATACACCTACGTCGGCAACAGGCCGTTGGATCATATTGATCCTTCAGGGGAGTTTGCCATTCCCATCTTGTTTGCGCTCGAGGAGTTGATTAAGGGTCTGGTGGTGACTACGGTGACGGTCGTTGCGGTCGAGACCGCAAATCCGGGTGCTACGGAAGAGGCGGCACGGGCGACTGGTGACTTGTTGTCGAGGGTCAATGATCTTTTGATTGGTTCTTTTTTGGGTTCTCAAGGGTATGAGACGACGATCAATCCGGGTCGTGGCGCTTCTGCGGACGCTACAGGATTTGCGTCCGATCAAGTCGATGCGTCTATCGGGCGGACGCCGGGTTATGATCCTACTGATTTTAGCGACCTCTTTCCGCCTGTTCCTTTGCTTCCTGGTGATCGTATCGATCCGAGCCCGCCTCCGTTGGTGGGGACTGCTGGCGTTATCCCTATGGATAGTTTCGCGTATAAGGGGACGATTGCGGAATTGGAGCGTGGAAACCTGGGTCCTAAGGACTTGTTGAATTGGCTCAGCAGGTTGCCTGCGGATGATGTTGTTAAGAAGGGGACAAATCATTATAAGGTGTTTGATACGTCTGGTTCGCTGGTTACAGTCCTTCCGCTGAATCTCAAGTCGGGGAATGCGCGGAATGCGAAGATGTCGCAGAACGCGGTTCTCAAGGCGGCAAGGGACGGCAGGATTCCTGTCAATGAGTGATGTTGCGTTTCTGTGAATAGGATCAGAGTGCTGTCCTTAGGGGCGAACCCTCGTGTGTCAAGCAGTGAATCGCAGCGGAGTCCTCAGGCGCGGTTTTTCGCAGGTTGGATGGTTGCTTTTTATAAATTGGCGCACCGGAAGCTGGGTTTTTGCCACTGCGTGCGGGTTTGGTACACAAACGTTTAAAAGGCGTTTTGTGCATGTCAGTTGCCATGGAACCTGGTTTGCATCATGCAAGGAGTTTGGAGTGGGTGGTCCATGGCGAGGTCAAGGGGGCGACGCGCAGTGGCGATCCTGACTTTCAGAAGGCGTACGCCTGGCTCAGGGAGCAGGTCGGCTATGATCCTGTCTTCTTGAGTGTCGGCCAAGGTGATGATGCGCTTATCAATACGGGCTACCTGTCTAATTTTGAGTCTCCCAAGCCGCGGAGTCCTCATATCCTCTTCTCATACCATGACGTGCCTGGCACCTATGCTGATGTGCATGCGTGGTGCGCCATCATTCCGAAGCTGGAGTCTGGTCTGTCGGTCGATGATGAAGATATTGAGCGTCTGTTCCGGCCGGGTAGGTCTGCGGTTGATTGGCATGCTACGGCAAAGGATGGCGAGCAGGTGCAGCTTCTGGCCCCTTCTCTGTACCTGCCGAAGGCCGATCGTATCCGCGCCCCTTCAGTGGACGCCAAGGATGCCTTGGAGCGCTTGGGATTCTCGGGTGTAGAGGTCTACGTCCTCGACCCGTCCGTGGCTCAGTAGTGTCGTCTGTCCTTCTGCCATCATCTCGACCGTCTGCCACTCGTATCCTAGGGTCTGCAGGACGACGAACAGTGACCGGACCAGCAGTCTGCGGTAGATTTCGACGTCTACGTCTCCCACGTACGAATCGGCGGATACAGCCCCGCGGACGGTGTGGACATACGTGATCTTCTCTCCTGCCCGCGCCGTGATCCCCTGCGCCTGCAGTGCCTGCACGACCTGTCGTTGCGCGGTGTCGTTCACGTAGTCGGTCTTCCCTAAGTAGATGGTCCTGCTCAGCCATGTCGCGTCGAGTGAAGGGATCCTTTTGATGGTGGCGTGCAGTGCGCGGATCATGTGCGGTACGCGTTTTCGCATGTGCGAAGCCTCAGAGCACTCGCCCATCATCGTGATGATGGCGCGTTGGAATTCTTTGACGATCCGCGGCGTGTTGCGCTGCCGCATCTCAAGTCCGCGTACCTTGATCTCTCCGCTGCGCATGGCCCCGAAGTACCGTGCGGGCACGGGCCGGGAGGGGTCGTTGATGCTTGGCAGAAAAGCGATCCATGTGAAGACGCAGTCCATGCTGCACGGGATGCCGAATTCGGCCTCGAGCTCGCTGCAGAATGTTCGTGCTTCTTCTTCAGTGATGCCTTTCTTGTGGATGTACAGCGAGTCCACGATTCCGTGCACGACGGTAAAGCCGCGCTCCTCGGCCATGCGCATCGCCCGCACCAGGGTGTCGCGTGCGTATGCGCACACGGCCATGTGCGAGCTCCCGAGCCCGAGCTTGAACTCTCTGAACCTCAGATATCCATAGCTGGTCACCAGCACCCATTTGAGGCCGATGGCACGGCGTTTGTTCACCGCGGTGGGGTTGCGCTTGTATTCCATCCGTCGGGACAGGATGGGCCAGATGGCGCGTGGCACGTAGCCGCGGCGTGAGAGCGACATGGTCACGTCGATGTCGGGTGCCTGCTCCGGTCCGGGAATCATGCGATCAGAACCCTTCCGCTCATGAATTGTTTTGCGATAGGATGTCCAGTGCGACTCATCCTAAATGTGGTGTACGAATGACACTATTCAATCGCATAAATCAATAAGAACATCCTTGCTTCCTCACGTTCCATGCCAAGCATGCTCATCAAGGGGATCTCGCTCTACGGCAGGATGGCCAGCATGGTCGACAAGTATGAGGATCCTCCTCCGGGCGCAAGCGATTACGATACCGAGCGGGCCTATCGCGGGATCCATCTCTTCCTTGAGCTGCACGGCAGTCCTGTGCTCGGGGAGCGTGTGCGTCATCTGCCTCATATCGATGATGGCTTCATCACGGCGAGCGTGGCGGCCTCCCTCTTCCAGGTCGATGGTTTCATCGTGGCAAACCAATACATCCCTCACTTTTATGGATGCAATAGTGTCGTGCAGGCGGCGGGTCCACTCGATCGAGAACAAGCCATGGACTCGCTCTTTGAGCGTATCAAGGAAGAGGCGGGTTGGCAGTGGATGCGCTTCTGGGCGCCATATGGCGAACGGAAGACAGCAGAGGTTGCCCTGCCCATTGGCGGCATGCCTGCCTTGATTCCGACAGGAAATCATGCGAGGGATCTGCGATAGGTGATCTCGCCCTGCTCTTCAGCAACCATATTAAATGCGCGCATATTGTATCTTCTCAAGAGGTGCTATGATGGAGTATGGATACAAGAAGCGGATCGACATGCCGTTTGCCGAGGCGGTCAGCAGAGTGACGGAGGAATTGGGAAAGCAAGGATTCGGCGTCCTGACGCAGATCGATGTCAAGGCCACCCTCAAGAAGAAGATTGGGGTGGATCTTGAGGACTACGTCATCCTGGGCGCATGCAATCCTCCCAATGCGTACAAGGCCCTGCAGGCGGAGCAGGATATCGGTTTGATGCTTCCCTGCAATGTGGTGGTCTATGTGCGTGGTGGCAAGACCTTCGTGTCTGCGGTGCTGCCGACGGTCTCCATGGGCATGATACGAAATGATTCACTCAAGGCCGTCGCGATCCAGGTCGAGTCGAAGCTCAAGCGCGTCGTCGACGACGTATGAGCGGGGAGCTCAATCGATCAGGTGTCCTGGCTCGTATTTGGGCAGTTTCTTCACTGATCCTCTTTTGGCGTCGAGCAGGATGTGGTCTCCGGTCTTGAAGACCTTGGTCGCGATCTTCGTCCCGATCACGCAGGGTATGCCTAGTTCCCGTGAGACGATCGCGGCGTGGCATGTCAGTCCGCCTTCGTCGGTGACGATTCCTGATATGATGTCGAGGATCGGCGTGTAGTCTGTCGTGGTCATGTGCGTGACGATGATCTCTCCTTTCTGGATGGTATGCATCTCTTTGCCGATATCATGGATGACCCGCGCTTTCCCTTTGGCTTCGCCCAGGCTCGCCGTTTGTCCGAAGACTTCGACCAATTGGGCGTCGATGTTCTCCTTCTCTTCGAGTCGGTATCGGTCGTCAGTGAAGAGCGTGAGTTTTTTGCCGACGAGCAGTGCGCCGAATCCCTTCTTCCTCTCGTCGATGGTCTTCTTCAGTTCGGTCTCGTCCTTTTCGGATATCTTTTGCAGTTCCGGGAACGTCAGGTAGATGATGTCGTCAATTCTCAGATGCTTCCTCTTCGCTATCTCCTCGAGCAACGGATAGACATTGTAGATCGCGATGGAGAGGGTGTCTTTGATGTATGTCCTCAGGAAGCCCCATTCTTTGATCTCGTGCAGGAGCAGGGCGTCCTCTTTTCCGAGTTTGATCTCCTGCAGGATCGTCCCCTGCTTCATCCGCATCTTTCTGGATTGTTCCGTGTATGCGAGCATCTCCTTGTCGGGGTCGCCTTCAAGCATCCTGCTCAATTCTCGGATATAATGCTCGATCGGATAGGGGAGGCCGTAGAACATCACACAATTCATCCAGTCGTACCTGTTCTTGTGGTCTAGGATGTCTTTGAATACCTGCTCTTTCTTTATGTCGTCCATCCTCGCTTCCAGCAATGCCCGCTTGGCGTGTGGATCGCCGTTGATCCTGACGGCGAGCCTGAGCAGTTCGATCTTCTCCTCGGTCATGAAGCTCTCTTTTTCGGGAGTCGAGAGCGCAAGGAAGTATTCTTGGGTCATCTCTTCCTTGCCGAAAGCGGCCAATATCCTTCGTAGCCGCTCAAGGAATGTCGCGGACAGGGCGTCGTAGAGCGGGACAGGGCCTCGCACCGAGAGATAGGCTGAGAATATCCCTAGTCGTTCATAGGCGTCTTGGAAGAGGTGGATCAGCTCATCATCGTCGGAATCGGCGAGGTCTTGATGCTTGATCTTCTCGGTGAATTGGATGATGTCTTTGATCTCAAGCTGCACGCGGTCCTTGATCTCTATCGCGTAGGAGATGTTCTGGTCGGCCTTCTCCTTTATCTCATTTGCGACCTGTTCGATATCTGATTTGGCGATGTAGATGTGGTTGTCGATGAATTTCTCATGCTTGATCTGGTGTTGTATCTTCCATTTCTTGGGGATGAATGCGTTGCCGTTGATGTCGAGGTGTATCCTCAGCACGCAGAATGGCTTCTTCATGATCCATTCCCATTGGACGTCTTTGGCTTCCGCAAGCGGGTCTCCCATCGATGGGTGGTCTATTCTTCGTTTAATAAATCTATCCCATTCGACCCATGAGATTGCGTGGTGCAGTAGTGCATCGGCAGAGGCACGCAATCTTGCGTATCGCTATTCCTGTCGAGAAGCGAGCGTTCTGCCTTCCAGAGATTCGTGCAGACCAACTGCCCTGAGCGCATATCGAGACGCATCATAGGCTGGTTTGACTAATCTTGATTTCTTGTCCTGCTTCATCTCGAATGTTCCGTATTTTTGGAAAGAGTTCGTTATTCTGTCGGCGAGTGCCGCGTCCTCATCGTTTCCGAGTGGATTGATCGCGTGGGTCGTGCCGTGGACGTCGAAGTGGAGCTTGAACTCCTCGAGGGCTGTGTCTTGCTGTGTTAGTCTTCCAAGACCGCTCCATGTTCCATCTGCATTACGGGCCTCGTAGGCGAAGAGCGGTCCAGGGTCATAGAGTGCCAGTCCATCATACTGCATCGTCTGCAGATATCCTGGCACGAAGACGGTGAGGAACCCTGCGAATGAGATGAATGGTTTTCTTGATAGTTCTCCGCTGACATCCGATCCGCTTCTGTTCCTGATGATCACGTTGAAGGCGCTCTTCGTGGCGAAGAGGTATTGTGGTGTCTCTCTGTCCAGAAGGTCGAGACGGTCGACGAGGAATGCTCGGGCGTCGCGATCATAGGTCGGGGCGGGTGGACTCGGTGGCTGCATGTTGATCATGGG
>JBDRLR010000002.1:0-6535 GCA_043812855.1 Nanobdellota archaeon
GCGGTAGAATGCGGACAAATCGACCGTCTTTGGGAACGCTTCGATGATGGATCCCAGCACTTCTTGGATTTTGCTGTTGATGGCATCGAGCCGTGCGTTCTCGATCTCTTTGGCGCGTGTCTCGCCGCGTGCCTTGCTCGAGGCGTGCTTGACCATGGCCCGTCTGCCTGCGGAGAGCGCTCGCTCGAGCAGGTCGCGGTCTGTCGGGATGGGTTTGATGGTGTTGAATGCCACAGGGGGGATGCCGAGCGGTTATTTATAAAATCGCTTATGGGTTGTCAGTGAGCGATCTGCCCAGCCATGCGTAGAGTTTCTCCGTCGGCTGCGCAAGAATGTAGCGCGCCAGGAATGTGCCGAGTCGGGTGTATTCTTGGTCGAGGGAGCTGGTGCCGTTGAGGACTGCTCCTTTCTGCTTGAGGCCAGCCCAGTGCTGCTCATATGCGGAGAAGGTATGGAATTCGTAGTCGAACTGGGCCTCCTTTGCGAGGTCTTCGAGGCGTTTCACATCGGGATCCATGGTGTAGGCGTATTGTCTCCATTGATATTGCTTTTGCAGTCCTAAACCCAATTCAGCTATTTTTTCTATATAGTAATGATTTAATCCGCCACTTTTTAAACCCTTCCAGTCTCCTCGAACCTGCACGCTGAGGACACACAAGTGATTCCTCGGGAGGTCGTGAAATGGAATTGAAGTTGTCTATCGGGGATCCTAAGTCGGGAAAGACGTACCAGAAAGTGCTCGCTGAGGGCGATGCCAAGTTTTTGATCGGAAAGCGGATCGGCGAGATAGTCAAAGGTGAGGGTTTCGGTTTTTCTGGCTACGAGTTCAAGATCACGGGTGGTTCTGATTATTGTGGCTTTCCCATGCGTCCGGAGATCAATGGCAGCGCAAGAAAGAAGGTCCTTGCGGTCAGTGGCATAGGTATCCGCAAGAATCGCAAGGGAAGGAAGCTTCGACGCACCATGGCGGGAAACACGATCTATGCCAAGACTGCGCAGGTGAATCTCAAGGTCGAGAAGGCGGGTAAGCAGCAGCTAGCCCCTGTCGAGGAGAAGGCGGAAGCGCCGGCAAGCGATTCGGGTCCGCAGACTGCGTCGTCTGAGTCATCCTAGGACGTAGATGATGTGGTTCAGTCGTTCTGCGCTCAGGTACTTGGCTGTCTGCGTGTGGTTCGTGTTCTCAGAACAGTGCGTAGATGAATGGTGAGATCGCGCTGCTCTGGCTGAAGATGATGAGCAGTCCGACGACCATGAGCATGATGATGATGGGTGCCAGCCACCAGGCCTTGCGTACGCGCAGGAATGCCCAGATTTCTCCAAGGAGTGTCTTATTCTTTGCCATTGTCTTCGATGATTTTCTTGGCGGTCAGTTCCGCTGCGTATCGTTGTCCTGCCGCGTTCCAGTGCGAGTCGCCCTTCCAGTAGAATGACGCTCCGCCTCCTTCTCGGAAGGCTTCGTACAGGTTTATATACATTATGCTCTGCCTTTGCGCCATCGCTTCTGCTTCTGAGGTCAGGTACGTGGTGCTGTAGTTTTCGCGGTATGATTCGGGCATCTCCGCGGCCAATGCATCGTCGGATACGTCGAACCGCTCGGGGATGATCACTAGGATATACTCAGCCCGGTTCTCTTCGGCAATGTCCCTTTGCGTGGCCAGTATCTGTTCCATGATGGCGAGGCGGTAGCGGGTGCAGACCGTGGTCTGCCCGAACACCATGTCGACGTCGCTGCGGTCCCGGTGGGCGTTGTGCACGACATTGTCTCCTGAGAATAGCGTTTCGCAGTCTTCTTCGTTGAGCTTGATGTTCATCTCAGGGAAGAGTGAGGGGCTGTCGCTTGGTGTCTTGATGGAGTTTGCGATGTTGGTGAGCGCGTAGTACGTCATGCGCAGCAGCGGTGAGCGGTCGAGCAGCGCACGTCTGCGAAGAAGGTCTGGCTCGATGGTGAATGTGTTCGCGACGAGTCGTCCGTCGCGCAGGCGGTAGATCTTGTTGCGGACGGCCTCGCCGTAGTCGTTGCCGACGAAGATGGCCGACACGATGATGTCTGGCTTGTAGAGTGGCACCTCGTCCTGCATGCGTCGCAGCGATTGGTCGGGTCCGTATCCGTCGACGCCGGCGTTGATGACTTCGACGTCTTGATTCAGCTTCTCTGAGAGCAGGGTTCCAAGGACGCTCGCATATGTCTCGTTCACCTGCGAGTATTCTCCCGCGATGAATGAGTCGCCGTACACCATGACGCGCAATGTTCCTTCCTTCTTTTCGGTCGACACCTCGGGTCCGCGGAATCCTTGGTCATCGATGCTGACCATGATCGCCTTGCCTTCGTCGTTGATGTGCGCGTGGCTCTTGCCTGCAGCGTACTTGTGCACGTACACATCGTCGTAGGTGAGGATGACTCGGTGCTGCGGAAGCAGCCAGCGCACGGCGAGGTCGGTGATCGTCAGGAAGATGACGCACACGAGCAGAAGGAGCAGGATATTGCCGAGCAGCCGCCTAGTCGTTGGCATACTGCTCACTGTCCCACATGTGTTTAGGGTTGTCTGCGCGTTTGATGAGGAATCTATCCATCACCAGATAGTCGATGCCGGTGCCCATCATGCATTTGTATGCGTCGTGCGGCGTGCAGACGATGGGTTCTCCTCGGATGTTGAATGACGTGTTGATGAGGATCGGGATTCCTGAGCGTTTGCCGAATGCCTTGATGACGTCGTAGTAGAGCGCGTTCTGGCCGCGGCGTATGGTCTGCAGCCGTCCGCTTCCGTCGACGTGGGTGACGCTCGGGATCTTGGCGTGCCATTCTTTTCGGATGGGATAGACCATGAGCATGAAGTCGGTGGGGTCGGGGATGGGCTGGTTGCAGTCGAAGTATCGTTGCGCGTCGTCTTCGCACACGACGGGTGCGAATGGCCTGAATTTCTCTCGGTGCTTGACTTTGAGGTTGAGGATGTCCTGCATCTGGATGTTGGTGGGATCGCTCAGGATGCTGCGTGCCCCCAGCGCGCGGGGTCCCCATTCCATTCCTCCTTGGAACCAGCCGATGACATTGCTTTCGTGCAGCAGGCGCGCGGTCGTCTCCACGATGTCCTTGTCATTGCGGAATTCGGTGTGCTTGATGTGGTTCTTGGAGATGAACTTCTTGACTTCTTTCGTCGTGAACGAGGGGCCGAGGTATGCGTCCTTGAGGATCCATCGTCGTTTCTTGCCCAGAAGCGAGTGGTACACGAATGATGCGGCACCCATGCTGGTCCCCCCGTCGGTGGCGTTGGGTTGCATCCAGATGCGCTTGAAGGGGGTGTTGCGCAGGATCTTTCCGTTGTACACGCTGTTGAGTGCCACCCCGCCGGAGTATACCAGCGCGTCAAGGCCCGTCTGGCGGTGCACGTGCGTGAGCATGGTCGTCAGTGCGTCTTCGAGGACCATCTGCAGCGCGGCGGCGATGTCCTTGTGGCGTTGGGTCAGCTCTCCTCCGGTCCGCACCGGTCCGCCGAGTAGTGCGCACAGATCCTTGCTTGGCATCCTGTCCGCGTGGTCGTAGATGAAGTATTTCATCTGCATGCGCACGCTTCCATCGGTGTTGATGTCGATGGTGCGTCGCATCTTCTTGTAGTATGGGTTCTTTTCGCGGTCCATCTTGCCGTAGGCGCTCAGGCCCATGACTTTGTATTCTGAGTTGTTCACGGAGAAGCCCAGATACGCAGTGATGGTCGAGTAGAGAAGTCCGAGCGAGTGGGGGAATCGCATCTCCTTGGCAAGATGTATCTTGTTTCCATCGCCCACACCCCATGTGGCTGTGCTCCATTCGCCGACGCCGTCGACGGTGAGTATGGCTGCCTCCTCGAAAGGGCTGCACAGAAAGGTGCTGGCTGCGTGGGAGAGGTGGTGGTCGATGAAGTAGACGTCTCCGTGGAACTTGAGCTTTTTTCGGATGCTGCGCATGACGCGCAGTTTCTCGTTGATCCAGCTGGGCATCGATGAGAGGAAGCTTTTGTAGCTGCGTGGGAATCCGTGGAGGTGCTGGTGGAGGATGCGCTCGAATTTGAGCATCGGCTTCTCATAGAATGCGACTGCGGTGAGCTCGTCCGCAGTGATGCCTTGGCTCTCGAGGCAGTACCTTGCGGCGTTGATGGGGAATGATGTGTCGTGCTTCTTCCGTGTGAAGCGTTCCTCTTCCGCTGCCGCGACGAAGACTCCGTCTTTGAGCAGTGACGCGGCGGCGTCGTGGTAGTGGCAGCTGATTCCGAGTATGTACATGTCAGTTCCTCAGGAGGGTGATGATGAGCGCTTTCTGCGCGTGCAGTCGGTTCTCTGCCTGGTCGAAGACGATGCTGTGCGGACCGTCGATGACGTCGGCGGTCTGTTCTGCGCCGCGCTCGGCGGGGAGGCAGTTCATGAAGAGGTGGTCTTTCTTGGCGTGCGCGCTCAGGGCCGTGTTGACTTGGTAGGGCATGAGGGTGTTCACGCGTCGTTTCTTCTCGGTGTCTTCGATGTGGTAGGACATCCATGAGTCGGTGTAGATGATGTCCGCGTCGCGTGCGGCTTCCTTGGCGTCGTGGGTGATCGTGACGCTCGATCCGCTTGCTTTGGCAAGTGCCCTTGCCTTCTCCGCGATGTCTGCCTTGGGTTCGAATTCTTCTCCTTTCGGGCAGCCGACGCGGATGTTGACGCCGGCGAGCGCGCATCCGATGAGTAGTGAGTGGGTGACGTTGTTGTTGCTGTCCCCGACATAGCAGAGCTTCAGTCCCGCGAGTCGTCCTTTCTTCTCGCGGATGGTCTGCAGGTCGCACAGGATCTGGCAGGGGTGCGCGACGTCGTCGAGGCCGTTGATGACGGGTACGCTGGAGTGCGCGGCGAGGTCGCGCATCTGGGCGTTGGAGAAGAGCCGTGCCATGATGATGTCGACGTATCGGCTCGCGGTCTTGGCAGTGTCGGCGACGGTCTCTTTCTTTCCCATCGGTGACGTGCCGAGGTGGTAGTAGATGCCGTGGCCGCCCATCTGGGTCATGCCTGTCTCGAAGCTCACGCGGGTGCGTAGCGATGGCTTCTCGAAGATCATCAGGAGTGTCTTGCGGTCCATGGCGTCGCGGTACTTGAATGGGTTCTTCTTGATGTCGTCGGCAAGGTCGAGGAGCGCGATGAGTTCGCTCGGCGCAAGTTCGGTCAGGTCGATGAGGTCTTTGTTCATGGTCAGAATTGGCGGAAGTACGAGTCCGTCGCTCGTTTGTCGATGTCAAGGTCGGTCCACGTCGTCTTGCGTCGCGAAGAGGTGTCCATGAACTTCTTGCCTGCGATGCGGGCGATGAGGGATGTGATGCCGACGCCTAGGATGTACACGATGCTCAGTAGGATGCTGTTGATGAGCGTGGTTATGTGCTGGCCGAATCGCTTGAATCCTTTGAGCAGGCTCGCGAGGATGCGGTTCACTTCAGCCACCTCTCCAAGAGGAAGCCTGATCCGGCGATCAGGATCGTGATTGCGGCGATGTGCCATAGTTTCCATCCGTCGGGGAGTTTGTGCAGGAGGTTGAGCAGCAGGTAGAGCATGCCTGTGAAGATGACGTACGCGGCGGCGTATCCGATGATCATTGCTGTGCGCGAATCGGTGGGGCGCTCGAAGTTCATGGGTGTGGGTGCATCCGAGCCATATTTATAGTTTTGCCTTTGGCTCTCCGTCGAGGATGGTCGCTCGCGACGGGTCACAATGTATTTAAACCAGTCCGTCGCACAGTTTGCTATGGAGTATCGGATGAAGGTGGCGCGGGCGGTCCATGCGGTGATCGCTGATGCCTTGGATCTGGCGCAGGTCGCCGACATGGTGGAGTATCCTCAGTCTGACAAGGGTGATTTTGCGTTTCCGTGCTTCGCTCTTGCCAAGGGTATGCGCAAGGCTCCGCAGGCCATCGCCAAGGACATCGAGAAGGCTATCGATCGCTCAGGATTCAATCGTGTCGTCGCGGACGGGCCGTACGTGAACTTTGTGGTGGATGGCAAGGCCTTCGCGGAGCAGACGCTAAAAGAGGTCGAGGAGAAGGGGAGTTTGTACGGTCGCCATGATCCGACGGGAAAGGTCGCCGTCATCGAGTTTCCCGCGCCGAACACCAACAAGCCTTTGCATCTGGGTCATGTGCGTAACATGCTTCTGGGTCAGTCGACGGCGAGGATACTTGAGGCTGCGGGCTGGACGGTCAAGCGTGTCAATCTCAACAATGATCGTGGCATCCACATCTGCAAGAGCATGCTTGCGTACCGCAAGTGGGGCAAGCAGGCCATGCCTGATAAGAAGTCGGATCACTTCGTCGGTGACTTCTATGTGCGTTTCGCGCAGGAGTCGAAGAAGGACCCGTCGCTTGAGGATGAGGCGCGTGAGATGTTGCGCAAGTGGGAGGATGGTGACGCGGCGACGGTGGCTCTGTGGAAGCGGATGAATGCGTGGGCGCTTGATGGCTTCGCTCAGACGTATGAGCAGTTCGGCATCTCGTTTGACAAGCAGTATTATGAGTCTGATCTTTGGTCGAGCGGCAAGGACATCGTCCTTG
>JBDRLR010000003.1:0-4438 GCA_043812855.1 Nanobdellota archaeon
CGGCCTGGGCACGTTCCACGGCATGACAGTCACCCATCTCAACGATCCTGTCGGAGTCGATAAGCTGATCGAGAGTCTCGCTGGAGCGGATCCAGTGCATGGCACCTTCGATTGGGACGTCGAGAAGGTGAATGACGGCACAATCAGCATCTTTGGCCGCCACATACGGGTGACTGCGGAGAAGTCGCTCGCGAACATCCCCTACAAGGACATGCGCATCGACATCGTGGAGGAGTGCTCTGGTTTCTTCGGCGATGACAAGAAGGATCCGAAGGTGCGCCTCTCGGACGAGTTCTTCAAGTATGGCGTCAAGCGAGTCATCCAGTCATATCCTGCAAACGCGGACGCGACGATCATCATGGGCGTCAATCATGAGACGTACGATTCCGTCAAGCACCGCCTCATCAGCAATGGTTCGTGCACGACCAAGGCGCTCGCGGCTCCGCTGCGCGTCCTCATGGACAACGGCATCAGCGTGGATTCGCTCCTCATGGATACGGTGCACGCGGCGACGAACAGCCAGAACATCCTCGAGTCGCTCGATCAGATCTGGACGCATAAGACCGGCGCGGCCCGCGCGACGGGGCTCGTCATTCCTTCCTTGCAGGGAAGGATGGACGGCATCTCGTTCCGTGTGCCGACCAGCGATGGAAGCTTCGCGAATCTCTATGCGGTCGTCACGTATGGTGGTGAACTCACGGCCAAGATGGTCAATGGATTCTTCGAGGCGGCAGTGGGCAATGATGCGTATCAGGGACGGCTTGCGGTCTTCGCAGGAAAGGACGCCGGGACCAAGCACCACATCGTGGGGAACACGGCGAATGGTGTCGTCGTCTTGGACAAGACCAGGGTCTTGCCGCTTGGGCTCAAGGGTGAGGATGGCCGCAATGCCTATCTGCTCTCAGTCATCTCAGGCTATGACAACGAGCGTGGGCCGCCGATGGATCAGGTGCTCTTGACCGAGTACGTCGCAGGCAAGGACTGAAGAACTCCTTGTGAGAAGGATGCATAGAGACTGCGTCGGAGCCTGTTCATCCTCTCAAGTACGCAAGGACGTCCAGCGCGGAGTATGACATCTTGTCTGCCCGAAGGAATCGTCGCGCTTCATTGATGGCGTCTCCGCTGGTGAGTATGGGCAGCTCGACATATCCATTGCTGCGTGCCTGGCCCATGCCTATGGCCGCCATGAGTCCGTTGCACACGCATTTTCTTCCGATGGTGTCTTCGAGCTGACCGCCTTTCATCGCGTACGTGTCTTGTGGCTCGCTCGGGCACCTGAGCACGGTCGAGCCGTTCTCTGTCCTGTGGAGACTGCGCAGATAGCCGAGGTCGCATATCCTTGGCCGCGCGGCGTACGCGGCGTCGTCGGAGAGCGTCCCCTTCTTCTGGATGACTTTGAACGGGAAACCGGTGGGGGACGCTCTTGCGTCGGTGTAGACGTCGACGTCTCCATTCCGGATCATCTCGAGGATGTCCCGTTTGATGATCGGGTCCAGTCCAGATTCGTCGCACAGCGCGAAAAGCGATCCTACTTGGATGCCAGCCCCACCCGCCAGCAATGCTTCTTTGCGTCCCTGCGGACTTCCTTTTCCGCCCGCAAGCCAGAACGGCAGTCCGTACGATGCGATCTTGCTCAGGTCCACGACGTCTTTTTCGCCGTAGAGGGGTTCTCCTCTCTCATTGAACAGGTTCTTCTCTCGTGGTGGCGCGTTGTGGCCGCCTGCCGTCGGGCCTTCGATGACGAATCCGTTCACCTTGCCTTTGGCCTTCTTCGTCATGACTTTGGCGAGGCTTTCGTACGCGATGATCGCGATGAAGTCTGGGCGTTTGAGTCCGGCTTCGACCACACCCAATACTTCTCGCGGATCAAAGCGGACCTTGCTGGCTTCGCAGTTGCCTTGGTTCTCCACGTACAATGTATACACGGCTTCCTCATGATTCGAGAAGAGGTCGAGGACTGCAGGTATCTGTATGGGTATGCCTGCGCCCATCAGCACATAGTCGACGCCCGCGAGCATCGCGCCGTAGATCGAGGGAAGATGGGGGAGTTGGATCTTCTCGAGGTAGTTTATTCCGACGGGTCGGTCGTGGCCTTCTTTCGCCAGCCACACTTCCACGTAATTGGCGAGCACGGTCTGTTGAAGAAGGCGCAAGGATGAGTCTAGTCTGAACGTAGGACGATTCTTGAACTTCTGATCTGGCGATTTACCGCCCTCGATGTAGTATCGCTCCCAAGTCCGTTCGGCGATCTCAGGGAATGGGAATGATTCCATCGCGCGTCGGATGTGTCCGTCCACATCACCCATCTGGAGCCTTGCGGCGAGGATGCTATCCAGCCCGGTGCCGGATACCACGCCGAGCGCTCCGTCCTGCGAGACGGTCCGTGCCAGGCGCCAGTCGGAGACGCCTGCGCCCATGCCTCCTTGGATTATCTGAGGAGGTGATCCTGCCAAAGCATCGATGCTGGAGTCGGTATCTGTATCTAATGGCATATTCATCGTAGGTATTTCAGTGCCTGTTTATAAGAATTATGAGATATCCAGCCTAAAACCGGCAGTTCACATGGATTAGGTCCTATTTGTTAGCTCATCCTTGATCCTGAGGGTCAGTGGATTCGCAGGAGTGTGAGGACATCATCGTGCACCCTGCCGTTGGTCGCCAAGATGCCGTAGGACAGCGCGGTGCCTGCGCGATAGTCGATCGGTCGTCCATACAGGTCGGTCACCTTTCCTCCTGCCTCCTCAAGGATGGCTGCGGGCCCGCAGAGGTCCCACAGGTTCATCGTGATGCTAGGCGGGCAGGCGAACACCGTCGCCTCGCCCTTCGCGATCTCGGTCGTCTTGAATGACGTGTGCATGGTCCGCAAGCGCACAGGCGCGAGCCTTGATATAATCTCTTGCAGCGATGCGTCGTTTCTGCTGCCGCTGACGAGCATGTCTATCTCGTCGGACGCGACCACATGTATCCTGGCGACGGTCTTGCCGTCGCGGTACGCGCCGCGGCCTTTTGCGGCATAGAGCGTCTCGTCCTTCATCGGCAGGTGCGTCACGCCGAGGACTGCTTCGCCGTCTTGCATCAGGCCGATGATGACTCCGAACGTGTCCCTTCCTTTGATGTATGATTGGGTGCCGTCGAGCGGGTCGATGATCCAGCTGCGCTCGTTGGACGCACGGTCGTCGTCATCCACGGTCTCTTCGCAGAGGATGCCATAGTCGGGGAAGCGCTCACGCATGAACGAGATGAGATAGTCCGCGCTTCGCGTGTCGGCGATGCAGACGGGGCTTCCGTCTTGCTTGGCGCGCGTTTCCAGATCGAGGTGTCTGCTCTCGAGCAGGATCTTCCCCGCTCCCCGCGCAGCCTCGATCGCCGCTTGGATCTCACGGTCGAGATTCATACGAGCCGGTCCTCCATGCGTCCGTCTGAGAACAGGTAGAGTCCTCTTGCGGTGCTCTGGTCGAATCCGCAGATGGTGACTTCCATGCCGTGGATTGCGTACACAGGCCATCCGAAGACTCGCTTGATAGGCTGCTTCTCCGCGAACGGGGTCTTGCGCTCGATGGGGAACTCGTCCTCGCGTCCTTTGAGTTTTCTGACGACGACGCGCGTGATGCCGATCCTTGCGCTTCGCGCAAGGTAGTCCTCTATCTCGTGGATGTTGTGCGGGGTGATGAGCAGCGATAGCTTGATGGGTATCGTTGCTCTACTCAGGATGGCTTCGATGTCGGGAGGATGTCGTCCTTGCGTGATGGCATGGTAGGTCGCAGGGTCGTAGCTGTGCAGGGAGATGCTCGCCTTGTCGTATTGGTTGAAGACGTCGATCCTGCGCAGGGCCAGCTGGCCGTTGGTGTGCAGGCTCAGCTTCGTTTGACCCGTGATGCGTTCGCGAACGTAGTGGATGAGCCTCTCTTCGTGACGGTAGAGTTGAGGATCCATGTCGGTTCCGGTAAACGCCAAGTCAGGGATGCGCTCAGCGTTGACCCTTTCGATGAGTGCGTCGATGTTTTTCGGCGGGAACGAGTCGTGGTTGCTTGGCAGTCCGCGCAGCGCGGGATGCTCGCCGATGCATTCGTAGCATCGCAGGTTGCATGGGCCGGTGAAGAGGATGTTGGCGTAGTCGTGCGTCATGGTCTCTCCCCTCTTGGCGTGTACGTCATCAGGTTCTCTTGGCTGCGCGTGGAGTAGAAGAGGGGGATGATGCCGCTGAGCACGTCTTTTCCCTGGGCTGTGAGCATGAACCGCTCGCCTTCGTCTCGCATGTATCCTCTCTTGCGCAGAAAGTCCATCTCGGATGGGAATGCGGTCTGCAGCGGCGTGCCGAACCGCTCGCGGAACGCGTGGGTGTCGATGCCGCCGAAGTAGAAGCTGACGCTGATCATCTTGGCCATCATCTCTTGGGCAGGCAGCAGGTAGAAGTCTTGGATGGGGAGCCTGCCTTCGT
>JBDRLR010000004.1:0-3267 GCA_043812855.1 Nanobdellota archaeon
AGACCTCGCGATATCACCTATCCGCAGAAGCGTCAATTCGGCGTTCGACTACGCGGTACGCGAGGCCCGCCGTGGACTTCGACGCACCTACCATGAGAGCACCATCCAGCAAGCCCGCAGCGAGGATCGCGCCGAAGTGGAGGAAAGAAACTACGCAACGCTCATCAAAGACGTGGAGCGACGCCGCAAGCAGATGCAGCAGTCGCTGAATCGATTCGAGAAGCGCACCAACCTTGCCATCACGGCCAACGCCAAACGAATCGGGGAACTCCAACGTAGCATACTCTCGCAGAGGGCTGGGCGTGTCATAAAAAAATATGTGGGGGGAAAGAAGCTCGCAGTCTCCACCCGACAGGCCGAGATGTGGCGACGCCGCATCGAGGCGCTGCAGCGAAAGAACAAGGCGCTCTACCAAGGACTTCTGCGACGACGCAAGGAGTTCAAGAAGAAAGGAGAGGCGATGGAGCTTGTGGCGTTCCGGCGATCGCAGCGCGCAGTGAAGAAGAAGACGCTGCGCTGCGGCAAGAAGGACATCATCATCCACGCCACCATCCTGCTCGTCGCGACGCGACCAGGCAGGGTGTGAGCCGGCCAATAAGGGAAGTGACATGCTTCCTCCTGAAACGCTTATCTTTCGGATGCGCAACAGGCTCTCGTCGCTCCGGCTTCGCTGTTCGCAGGCATCAGCTCATCCATCACCTGAACCCTTGCAGGCCAAGCCAGCATGGACGACCTGCTCCACTGGAAATTCCCCATCTGGCTGCGGCGCTTGATCACCCGTGGGATCAACGTCATCCCCTTGACCATCGCGATATTGCTGGGCATCGAACCGCTGCACATCCTCGTCTACAGCCAGGTGCTGCTCAGCCTGCTCATCCCCCTGCCGCTGATACCCGCGCTCCTGTTCAGCGCAGACAAGACCATCATGGGCGAGTTGGTCAATCAACGAAGAACCACAGTACTTGCATGGACATTCGCAGGGATCATCCTGGCATTCAACGCGTTCCTGATCTACGAAACGGTCTTTCGCGGTGCGCTGCTGTAGAGGTAGCCTACGAAGAAGACTGCGGCTCCGCCGGAACTGAGACCACGACCTTCTGCTCAAGCCACTGCCTGACCTTAGGCCAATGATCCTCATCAAGGATGTAGCCTACGCAGTTCGGAGCTCCGCATCTGCACGGATGCTCCTGATAGTCCTCCATGTCATACCCGTAATTGTAGGAGAGCTCCTCGCCTTCATCGATGTCGCGACTGGCGACGATCCAGATGTGGCCGCGGACCTTCTCAATCTCACAATTAGGCAGGCAGGAATGATTGATATACTTCGCCGTGTTGTGGGGCACGTCCCCATCGATGTCATAGCGCTTGTTGAGCTCAAAGATGTAGACCGCTCCGCTCGTGGTATCCCGCTTGGACCGCTCCAGCGTCGCTTCGCTCCTTCGGTCCGATTCCTTCTTGGAGATCCTCTCGCCGACATACTCGATGATGCGCGTTCCTTTCGGGATGGACATTCTGGCAAAGACACCATTATTATGGATGCCTGACTTGTTGACCTTGATGAATTCATCGGGTAATCCCATTTCGCGACAGGGCATCTGAGGATATATAAAAAGCTATTGAACGTGAACGCAGGAATCCTGAAAGCCAACTGTCTTGCGGCACGTACTCAAAGCGACCGCACATACGCTCCATCCTGCAATGCCATGCCGCAGCGAATCGCCGTGGCATCATAGATTGCCTCGGCCTTGCCCGGATCAAGGTGGATCTTCCCGTCCGCGGTGGGCTCCGTCCACAGATTATCCTCACCGCGCTGGATGACGAAACGGCCGAACTCCCACTGCTTGGCGCACTGCGCGGTATACTCAACCAAGGCACGCTGCCAATCGATACCGTACAGGCCACGGGCGCTGAACCTGCGCTCTATGCTATCATTCGTATCCCTCTTCACTGGCCGTACACCCTGCAACTGCATCACCCAGAGGGCGTCGTCAAAGAAGTTGAATCCCACGATCGCCTGAGGGCGCTGGTTGTGCGTCAAGGCGAATCCGTACGGCGTGTCCAACCAGATCTCATAGGCGCGGCCATCCTCATGCGGCTGCAGACCCCAATGCCTGACATAGCCCTTATTGCGATGCATGCTCTCACGATGCAAGGGAATGATATCGTACGCCCCACTAGTGGATGTGACATGATCCTGCAGTATAGACTGAACATAGGGAAGCCTGCCCTTCGATGTATCCGTCAGGATGCGGTACGCCTGCAGGACACTGTGCGGCGTCCTGTACTTCTGAGTGAACGGTCTTGCGTCCCGCGCCTCGAAAAGACGCTGCACGTCCAGATCAGCGACCCAGGCCGCGATGTGACCCAGACGCGCATCGAGAGCCGTGTCCTTGTTGTCCACCCAAGCAGCCATGACCTCATCAGAGGAGAGCATGGACTTGAGATAGTCAACGCCTCCATCGAACAGATGGTCGACGACATCCCTTCCCTGCGGCCCAGATATCAAGTCCATGAGCGTCACCGAGGCACGCGCAGAAGGCAGGCCCGCAATGTCCGCAAGACAGGAAAGATCATCCATGCCTCCAGGACTGCGCCTGCCTTTAAAGCGATTCTGCGACCGCCATGGAAAAGTTTAAAAAGTGACCAGTCCAGGTAGTGAGCATGTCAGATGCCAATGCGCCTGTCGACTACTACAAGCTTCCAGGCGACAAGCTTCTCGAACACGCAAAGAAGATACGCGACAATGCGAGCATGGGCCTTGAAGCCAAGGTGCTCGAGGCAGGCAAGATCATCAACGCGTGGGAATCTGACCAGACGCACACGGGCAGATATCTTGCCATCGTCAATCCAAGCGGGGATTCACGAAAGACACTCGACAAGATCGCGGGTGATCTCCATAAGGCACGTGAGGCGGCGATCAAGACCAACGCGGACAAGCTCATCGACGCACAATCGACAGACAATTTTTTCGATCAGATGGCCTATGTGCTTGGCAAGCAGACATTCGGATTCAGCGACACGTCCTATGGCAAACGCGCCGCTGCTGAATTGGTGAATCTGTATCTCGGCAAAGGGGCCGCACAAGTGAAGGCAGCACTTCGAAACGGAAACATGGACCTCGCCCTCGGCCTTATGCGACAAGGCCTAGCGGAACACATGGTCGGGCAAGAAGGCCAAGAACTTATCGAGCACTTCCACCCAGGCAGCAATTCAGAATACAAGAAAGCATGGGCCTCGGCTGCGCATGCCGAGTACAAAAAATCATAT
>JBDRLR010000005.1:0-3787 GCA_043812855.1 Nanobdellota archaeon
GTCTTCTTGCTTGTTTCCGCTGTCTTCGCGGTTTCGGCCTTGGGCGTCTTGGCCGCTTCTGTCTTCACAGGTGTCTCTTTCGTGTCTTCTTTCACGACGTTCGCCGCGACCTTGCCCTCATCGCTGGTCTTCTCTTCGTCGGGTCCGCCCATCTTCTCCATGATCTTGTCCTTCAAGGTCGAGGCCTTCTCTTTCTTCTTCATCTGCACAGGCTCCGCGTAGATGTGCCCGACGAGTTCGGCCTTGACGACATCGTCTTCTTTGATGACAGTGATCTTGACGTGGTGGGGCGGGTTCTTGATGCCGTTGGCCCACATGTGGTTGTTGAGCTGCTTTCCGATGAGGATCTTCTCGGTCTTCATGTGGTGCGCAAGGAACTCGCGCAGCGTCTTGACTGCTTTGTTGGTTCGCTTGTACTTGGGAGTATTCACGAAGGCCGCGCGCAGGGGCACATTGAAGGTTCGCTCGATCTTCTCAGCCATGGTCATGCCTTCGTCTTGACGCGTCTCCAGGTGCGCTTGATGGTGGTGTGGCGTCCGGGGTGTACGCGTCGTGTCTTGCCGTAGATCTTAGGGACGGTCCAAAAGGGCGCCCACTTGGTCTGTCGGCCCAGTTTGCTGAGTCTCTTCTTTCGGGAGGGGTGTTTGTTGCTTGCCATTTCACTCCGCTCCGAAGAGGATCTTTTTGCCTTTCTGGGTGATGACTCGTCCTTTGTGGACTCCTTTGGTTTCTTGTTTGACCAGCTGTTTCTCTTCCAGCTGCTGCAGGATGGTTCGGATGATGTTGGCGCTTCCTTTGGCGAATCTTTCGGGTTTGACGCCTCGGTTCTTGCGTCCGCCGTACTTGACGCGCAGCTTCGCCACGCCTATGGGTCCGGTGTCGTTGACGCGCCGAAGCACGCTTGCGGCCCGTACGTACCACCAGTCGGGGTTCTCGGGTGGCCTGTCCTTGTGGGTGCCTGTCTTGACGTAGGCGGCCCATTCGGGCGGCTGGATGGTGCCTTTCAGGCGCAGTGATGCCTGTTTGGTGACTTCGGCGGCTGATGCGTTCATGGGCCCGAGGAATCGTGGGGGGTTTTTAAAGGTTGTGCTGTGCACAAGAGCCGTTGAATGCAAAGGTATTTATCTTCCCTCTTTCTTGACGACAGACATGGAAGCTCCTGTGAAACGGTTGTCGGAGATTATCTTGGCCAAAGGCCTCGATCAGGCTGATATTTCTATGCTGTCGGAAGGATTGCGCCAGGACGTGCTCAATGAGGCTGCCTCTGCCTTGATGGCTGCGAAGCGGTTCGATGAGGCTGCTCGTGCCTTGGCGATGGCGGGTGCCACGGCGAGGCTTGTCTCCTTGTCGGACGAGTTCATGCGTCAGAAGAATTTCCGTCTGGCGGCGGTCTTTCTTGCGCGTTCGGGTGATGAGAACAAGATCCGTGACATCGCCATGACGTGCGTGAGAGAGGGCATGTTCAAGGAAGCGGTCATGTGTTTTGAGGCCATCAAGGATGAGAAGATGGCTGATTTCGTGCGCAAGAATTATTGAACTGCCTAGTACATATTCTTGTCTTGGTTCCCGACCTTAAGTGCGAGCATCTTATGATTCAGTAATTCGGCGACAAGGGGGTGTGTCGGGACTGCTGTTCCGACATAGGAAAATCTACGATTTTCCGTGGCCCCATCCGGGGAATGTCGCCTTTGGTGTAATCCAGGCATATGTGGGCTGGTCGGGAACCGAAACGTCGATTGTTCGGCGGCTTTATTGAAGGTGGCGTCCGATGAGTTCGTCCGGCCATCCTGCGCGCTCAAGTTCCCCCTTGATCTGCTCGTCTGAGAATCTGAGTTGCCGTGTCTGCGTGATGTAGGCGCGCAGCTGGTCCACGACGGGGTCGGCGATCTCGTCGGCGATGTCTGCTTCTTTGAGCAGGGTGTCGATCCGGGTCATCTCGGCTGCTGCGTCGGCGATTACGCTGTGGTCTGCTGATTCCTCGCTCGCAGCGCCTTCGTCCGCTTTCTTTACGGGTTCGTTGATGAGCCGGTCGATCTGGTCGAGGTCGGCCATGCGTTCGTGGTGGTGTTTTCGCTTCTTGGTGTGTTCTTCGCTGATTTCCGCAAGGACCTTGTCCGCGGTGTCTTCCACGGGTTCAGCATGCAGGATTTCTGCGTGTGAGAGCTCGGTCTTCTCCTCGCTGGCCATCTCTTTTCGCAGCCGTATTCCTTCGCCCCCCATGACGCGGCGGATGATGCCGCCGATCACAAGCAGCGCGATGATGATGCTGATGAGGATTAGGCCGGGCTTGCCGTCGCCGGCAAGAAAAGCCATGAATCCTGCGAAGAATGGTGTCTTGTTGAGGACGCGCACATGGTTCTGTGTTTCGGATGCTCCTGCGCGGGCGATGAGGTAGTAGTAGCCGTTGCTAAGTGATGTGGTGTCGAGGTTCAGGGTGCTTGTCCCGTCGCTGACGGTCCCTTCGCCCAGGGGTATCTCCTCGCCGGTCGCGGTCTTGAGGAAGAATGAGATGGGCGTCGCCTCGTCGGTGGATGCCGTGATGGCGATGGTGCCTTCAAGGATGCTGCGTTGTGCGGGCGCGTCGATCTGGACTGCGGCGCTCACGAAGGATAGTGCAAGGATTGCTGCTAGCAAGATGGTTGTCTTCACCATTCACCCCACAGCGATGATGCCTCGTTTCGTATAAAAAGCTTGTGGTTTGGGTGCGTGGGTTGATTGGGTTGCTGCCCTTAGGGGCGAGCGTTGTCAGTCTCAGAAGGGGAATCGACAGGGGGGATGTCCCTTACGGGGGATGTCGATCCACAAGAACAGGAGAGGACGCGAGCAGGGCAGCGACCCGGATCGAGAGTGCCTGATCGGGGATTTGCCTTATCCAAATATTTTTATAGTCGTATTCTGCAGGACGGCCATATCAGCGGTCAAGACTGTCCGCAAAGGTGATTCACGATGGTATTGTTGCATAAAGATGGTTTGGCTCACTACGAGCATGCGCTGGACGCATGGTTGGACTTCGTCAAGTCGGTTGTTGGCGGTGGCATGACTAATCAGGATGACAGGGAGGAACTGGACCGCAGGGTGACCTATTTCGTTCGGCAGATGGATGATTTGGCGGGTCATCTCAAGAACATCAGTGAGCACGTCAAATCAGAGGAGTCGGTGCTGAAATTGCTGCACAGGGATAATATTCTCGAGAAGGGCATGCCTGACGATGCCTGGAAGGCGTTGACTACCTTGGATCACAATGTGCGTGTGCTCGTCGATTACTTTGCCCGTTTGTTGTCTGAGGTTGCGAAGCTTATTGAGGCGAACAAGAAGCTCAGCAATCTTCCCAACAGTCAAGAGACGATTAGGGTGATCAAGGAAGTGGGCGTCAAGGATGGCTCCTACATGACTACGGTGTACAGTGTGCGTCGCGAGCTGAAGAGCGTTAAGCAGGTGTCGTACCAGGTGGCTGGTGACATTCAGAAAATCTATTGGGCCATCGAATCCTTCCGCAAGACGATTGACGCACAGTTGAAGGTTGAGGAGACTGGTCTGGACGCATTCCGCCGGAACCTTGCCAGTTGGCTGCCGAAGTAGCGACCTGTCACGGTGAAGGTCTCAGTTCCTGCCCTTAGGGGTGAACACAAACTGTTACAGACTGGGACCGACAAGGGGGTTGTCCCTGCACCCTTTAACAAATGGTGCATCGAAACAGGAGGGACGTGAAGTCCCTCGTCGTGGCAATCAGATCAGTAGAGTGCCACGGTGTGGGCTTGCCCGCCTCGAGGGCAACCCACCTCGCCGC
>JBDRLR010000006.1:0-5307 GCA_043812855.1 Nanobdellota archaeon
ACACACTAGAAACCATTAAATACCGACCGGACGACCCACTGCACATGATCCTAGGCAAGATCGTCGGCAAGGTGACGACGAGGGAATTCGGCTTCGACATCACGCACGACACCAAGAAATTCGACTACGTGCAGGTCTGCCATCCCACGGACGGCTACGTCCTGTGCCAAGTCGTCGAGATCCAGAAAGACGGCTCGCGCACCCTTGGCGACTGCGTCGTCATCGGCTACCAGGACGACAAAGGAAAGATCCGCCAGCTGCGCAGCCCCTTCGAACCAGGGACAGAAGTGCTCAGCGCGGAGGACGAATTCATCCAAAAAGTCATCGGCCTGCCAGAAGGCAGCTCCCGATCCGCCCACCTCGGAAAGCTTGAAGGCACATCCATCCCGCTGCACGTGGACCTCGGCACCCTGCTCACCAAACACGTCGCCGTCCTCGCCAAATCAGGCGCCGGCAAAAGCTACGCCGTAGGCGTCCTGCTCGAAGAGATCGCGGAGAAGAACATCCCAGTGCTCGTCATCGACCCGCACGGCGAATACCCCTCCATGAAGGAGAAGAACACCGACGAGAAAGAGATAGCGCTGCTCAAGGAATCCGGCCTGACGGCCAAAGGATACCGCACCCAAGTCTTCGGCGACCAATCAGTCACCGACTGCAGACCGCTGCAGCTGTCAAGCACGCTGACCCCACAAGAGATCGTGCACCTCTTCCCAGGAAAGCTGACCAGCACGCAGCTCGGCATCATCTACAGCGCCCTCAAGAACATGACTGAAGTGACGTTCACCTCGCTGCTCGCCGAGCTCGAGCGAGAGGAGAGCAACGCCAAGTGGCACCTCATCAACGTCATCGAATACCTCGGACGCCTCCAGCTCTTCTCGAGCATGCCGACCGCGTTCAACGAACTGCTCGTGTCCGGGCAAGTCTCCATCATCAACCTGCGCGGCATCAACCCGGACATCCAGCAGATCATCGTCTACAAGCTCTGCAAGGACCTCTTCGAGAAGCGCAAGCTCGAGGAGGTGCCTCCATTCTTCCTCGTCATCGAAGAAGCCCACAACTTCTGCCCCGAACGCTCCTTCGGCGAAGCCAAATGCAGCGGCATCATACGCACCATCGCAAGCGAAGGACGAAAGTTCGGCCTCGGCCTCTGCGCCATCAGCCAACGCCCCGCCCGCGTCGACAAATCAGTGCTCAGCCAATGCACCACGCAGATCATCCTCAAAGTCACCAATCCCAACGACCTCAAAGCCATCTCGAACTCAGTGGAAGGCCTCACCGGCAACGTGGAGCGCGAGATCCAGAACCTGCCGATCGGAAACGCACTCATCTGCGGGGTCACCGACATCCCGTTGTTCATCACCATCCGCCCACGCAAGTCCATGCACGGAGGACACGCAGTCAACATCCTCGGCTCACCGGAAGAGAACCTGCTCGAGAAACTCGAGACGTTCCAGGAAGAGGAAGTGCTGCCCATCATCATGCCGAGCGTCAGCAGGCACGACCTTGCCATCATGCACCGAGAGCCGGGAAAACCCGAACCGACGATACACACCAGCCTGATCCCCGCCTACCAATTCGTCTGCAAAGAGAAAGAAGGGCAGTACACCCTCCTCGTCGAGATGGACAGCGGTGGCATCGTCGTCGAGAAGAACGAGATGCTCACCAAACGCCTGCCGCGCATCCACGACCTGACGCAGAAGCAGCTTGGCGTGCTGCAGCAGGCATTCCAGACCAAAGAATTCACCGCACGCGAGATGATCAGCAAGATCGGAAGCGGACTCGACCTCTCCGAAGAGCTCGACTACCTGACCAAGCAAGGATACCTTCTGCGCGACAAGCAGACGTACCGTCTCACCAACACGTACGTGCTGGCCCGCCTCTCCACGCATGCCAACCACGACAGGATCGCATACTCCAAGATCGGATACGACGCAAAGAACGACAACAAAGTCAGCGTCGACGACGTCCGCCGCGACCTCAACCGATTCACCAGCGTCATCGACCAGAAGCAATGCTGGATCGTCAAGCACGACGTGGCATGATTCTTATGCAAGCAGATTTAAATACTTGAAAACCATCCCTGACAACGGGGGTGGTAGTCGCGGAGGTCATTTCGCTTCCATGTCCGCACTGGTGTACCGCCTGTGGAGCCTGCCCGACGCAAGGGAGTGAGAGCCGGGAACAGACCATGGGGCCAGACCACTGACGGACCACGAAGCAGTCGCCGAGACTTCCCAAGGCAGAACATGCCGCCGCGACACTACCCTATTCTTCGTGAATATTTATAAACAAGCGATGCCTCGTCGACCCCATGGAATGGTACCTGCACGAAGGCCATCTGATCGATGAGGACGCGTGGCGAGTGCGCATACAGACACTGCGCGCATCCGTCGCGACGGGCGACATGGCAGGCGTCATCGACACCGCGGTCCAACGACGCATCCCTGACGGACAGGTGGCGGTGCTCTTCTCCGGAGGCGTGGACTCCACGCTCATCGCCAGGCTCCTTGAGGCCCACCACGCCGACCTCACCTGCTACACCGTCGGATTCCACGACGAAGGACAGAAAGAACCTGACGATGTGCAGTGGGCCAAGCGCGTAGCGCAGCACTTCAGATGGAGGCACAAGACCATCATGCTCGACTTCGTCGACGCAGAGAGAATCATCAGACGATGCGTCGACATCCTGGGAACGGACGACGTCGTCAACATCGGCGTCGGCACCGTCGAAGTCGCAGCATACGCCGCGATCATGGACGACGGAATCCGCGACGTCTTCGGAGGGATCGGCAGTGAAGAGATATTCGCGGGGTACAAGCGCCACCGCGACGCGCAGGATCCCCACGAAGAATGCTGGCGAGGACTGCTCGCCATGCGTACTCGCGACCTGGTGCGCGAATCCGCCATCGCCCGCGCGTTCAGCATGCAGGTCCACACTCCGCTCCTCGATGAAGATGTCATCCGATGCGCCATGGCGATACCCATCGAGAAGAAGCTCGACTCTCAGACGAGCAAGATCATCCTTCGCGACATCGCCCAGCGCGCAGGAATCTCCATCGAGTTCGCGCAACGACCAAAGCAAGCCGCCCAGTACGGCAGCAGGATTGACCGCGCCATCGGCAAGCTCGCAAAGAGGGCAGGATGCGCACGCAAAGACGAGTACCTGCGATCGCTGCGATCGCGGTGAACCCACATCGTTCAATCTCAACTTCTCCGCTCACCGTGCGAAAGACATATTAATCAAGCCAAGCACAAGAGCAATCATGGCATTCACCTACGCATTCCAGCAGCTCATCGGCAAGAGTTCGCAGCTCGCACCCATCATCAACGAAGTCGTGATCACCGTCATCATACTCTTCGTGGGCATGATCGCGGGGAAGATAGCCGGCAATCTGGCGTACCGCATCCTCAAGGAGATGAGCTTCGAGAAGGTCGCGAAGCGACTACGCATGTCACCCAACGTGGCGCGTCCCGTCGCGTGGGTCTTGACGTACGGCATCTACACCGCGACGATCATCATCGTGCTCGCGCGTTTTCGCCTGCTCGAAGGCATCGGCATCCTCATACTGGTCGTGACCGTGGCGGCATTTGTGGCGTCACTGCTGCAAGGCATCATCGACTTCTTCCCGAACCTCATCGGCAGGCTATCCGGCCACAAGGTCCAGCCTGGCCAGCGGGTCCATCTGGGGAGCATAAGCGGCATCGTCACCCATGTCGGCATCCTGAGCACCACAGTCAGCGAGAGAGAAGGAGAACTGTACGTGCTGTCGAACTCACTGCTCAGAAAGATCAGATGACCTCGAGCATGCTCGAGATGTTATAGATCTGCGTCCTGATGAAAGACTGGAGATTGATGTCATTCCCGATATCCTCAAGCTCGGAGAGAAGCCTGTTGACGATGACCGAACTATCATCCACCGAACGGAGGTCCTCGATCATGCCCTGCACCTTCGCCCGCACATTCTTGGGGACGCCCGAATCGGCCTGCAGATCCTGCAGCGCAGTGACAATATCATCGAAGTTCTGGATCATGGCGAATCCTCTTTGCGCTTGAACCGCTCTTGCTGCTTGTCGATGGCTGCGATGCGCACCTGGATACGATCCTTCTTCTCCGCGAGCTCGGCCAAGACATCCTGTGCCTTCTTCTCGACCATGATGTTGCCGATGATACGATACGCCACGGACGCGCCCTGAAGCTCCCTCGTCGCGGACTCGACCTCGAGCAGATTCCCTTGGAGCTGCTGCTTCTGCGCCGCGTACGACTGCATCGCCTGCTCCATCATCCTCGCCTGCATCTCATCGCTCATGAAACCACCTTGCACATCTTCTCGTATACCCGCACTATCTGAGCGATCGAGCGATCGCCCATCCTGATGTCCTTTGCGCTTTCCGCCTCGATGATGACCCCATCCCCATCGATCCGCATCTTCACCCGGTCACCACGAAACCTCATCTCATCCTCGATGAGCAACGGACGCATACTGGCATCGATGGCAACGCGAGTCTCCATCGTCACCTGGCCTTGACCTTGGTGATTGAACTGCGGCTCTTGAAGATCATCTTCGATCCGCAATAGATACAGCGGACACGCTTCTTGATATAATTGTCAGAAACAGCCTTGTTGCACAGAAAGCACTTGTACTCGCTCATTGGACCTCCCTGCGATACTTAGGGGACACCGAATACGCCCTTCCCGTGAACTTTGCTCCGCACTTGCGGCACTCCCAGATGCCGCTTGCGACACGCTTGACCTTCGTATACTGACACGAAGGGCACAGCTGCTTACGCCGCTGGATCGCCTCGATCTTCCCGACCCGCTCCCGAAGGCTGCGGCCGTATCGGGTACCGAACCGCTTCGCCGAACCTGTTTTGCTGCCCGCCATTTTTAAAGCCAGAATCCTGAACCCCTTTATAAAGTTTTGGCATCCTCCCTTCGTGCTCTTCCGTATGAATGGGGCTGCCCGGACTTTCACGACGACGAGATTTCCGTCGCCCTTTTGAACCGGGGTCGTCTGGTCCCAAACCAGAAAGGCTAGCCAAGCTACCCCACAGCCCCATGAACTATGCAGGAACCGTCTGCTGTTTTTATAGTTTGCCGCAGGGGCAGTTAGGAAAGAATTGCGGTTGATGCCTTTAGGGGCGAAAACCATCCTGCTTGGACCAGGGCCGACAAGGGGGTTGTCCCTGCACCCTTTAACAAATGGTGCATCGAAACAGGAGGGACGTGAAGTCCCTCGTCGTGGCAATCAGATCAGTAGAGTGCCACGGTGTGGGCTTGCCCGCCTCGAGGGCAACCCACCTCGCCGC
>JBDRLR010000007.1:0-2617 GCA_043812855.1 Nanobdellota archaeon
GGGTCATCAGAAGTGGGTGTATCAGGCGGTGGAGGATGTGGGGAAGGTTGACCTTATGTTCCTCGACTCGGACGCGGTGAACAGCATCAGCGGGGATCCGACGCTCGCGGACATTGATGGTGATGGCCGCATGGAGGTCATGGTGGGCACGGATCTTGGTGTCCTGTACGTCCTCTCTTCTGAAGGCAAGCTTCGGTGGAAGTACAAGGGTCCGGGGCCGCTTCGCGGCGCGGTCCTCGCCGCGGACATCGAGCGGGACGGAAAGGTCGAGCTCATCTTCGGTTCGGATAGGCATGTGGTATGCATTTCCGCTGAAGGCAAGGAGTTATGGTCCTACGATGTGCAGACTGATGTGTTGGCGAGGCCTGTGTGGGTCGCGTCGTCATCGCTGATCGTGCTCGGCACCGGTGATGGCGGTGTGCACGCGTTCAGCGCTCAGGGCAAGAAGGTGTGGACGTTCAAGGCGACGGACAAGGTGTCTGCCGAGCCGATCGTCGCCAAGGATGTCGATGGCAAGGAGTATATCATCGTCGGTTCGATGGATAATGCGCTGTATTGCTTGGATCTCAATGGGAATCTGATCTGGCAGCATGACGCGACGGGAAGCATCTGTTCAAGAACCTTCGTCGCGGATATCGACAAGGACGGGCGTCCCGAGATCGTGTTCGGCGCCTGCGACAATGGGGTCCATGCGATCACGATGCAGGGGGATAAGGAGTGGATGTTCGAGACTGATTTTTGGGTCGTGGCGCCGGTGCAGGTGCTGGACATCGATGATGACGGTGAATTGGAGGTGGTCGCCGCCAGCTACGATCATCATGTGTATGTGCTGGACGGGAGAGGAAAATATGTCCTCGATCATATTCCTGGCTTGTCTGGGGTCGTGCACCAGGCGGGTCATTATGCTGATGTGTTGACGCAGGAGCCTGGAGAGAACACAGGCAATCGCATTTGGATGTTTGATGCGCAGGATATCATCGTGGGATCGGCGATCCTTGAGAGGAGCGTCGTGATCACGACGAAGTCGGGCAAGATAATGAGGATTGTCCATCAGGGGTGAAATGAATGGAGCAGATTGTCAAGAATAGGGGCGAGATCAAGAGGATCAAGACGTACATTAATGGGCTCGACGAGAACATGCAGGGTGGCGTTCCGGCGGGGCACATCACGTTGATCAGCGGGAGCGCCGGCACGATGAAGTCGAGCATCTGCTTCAACATACTCTATTTTGAGGCCTTGGAGGGCAAGACGAGCCTGTACGTCTCTCTTGAGCAGGGGCATGCTTCCTTGATCAATCACATGATCAATATGGGCTACGATTTCTCGAAGGTGAATCTGGTCGTCATCAAGGACCTCTCGAGGATCGCTGAGGACATCCAGCGCGTGAAGTCGTTCCGGGGCGGCTCGATCATCATCGCGGATATCGGTTGCATCCGAAAGGAGATCAAGGATATCAATGTCGATGATAATCGTTCGTGGCTCAATGTCATCAAGAACCTGGCGAAGAAGATCAAGTCCGAGGTGAATCTTGAGCTCTTCGTCCTGGACAGCATGAAGGCGCTCTACATGCTCAGCAAGTTCAAGAATCCTCGCATCGAGCTCTTCTACATCTTCGAGTTCCTGCGCGACGCGGACATGACGACGTTCCTGATCTCTGAGATCTCCAGCGGTGAGGTGACCAAGTACGGTGAGTATGATGAGGACTTCCTCGCGGATGGCATCATCCATATCAGGCTCACGCCCTTCCGCCGCAACATCGTGCGTGAGATCAGCATCGTCAAGATGCGCACGACGGAGTGTAATAACGACGTGTTCAGCCTGGACTTCAAGAACGGTCAGTTCTCGGCGCAGTACGGTGGCCAGAATCCGTTGTTGTGAACGGCTGGGTCGATGCGCGCGAAAGAGTATGAATGAGCGTACATCCTCATCACCAGCCATGTTCCATGGTATGAACCTCGAGTCTGAGCCTGTATGTTCTTCGTTCTGCATCTCGGCGCAATGATTCTCGTATCGAGTAATTGAAGACGGCCAAGGCAGATTGGTTTGCATCGTAGACGGTGATTTTGAAATTTCCATCATCGTCAGTCTTGGTGATTCCGAGGCTGGCCCAATCCGAGGTTGCCAGGTTGCCCTGTCTTTTTTCGGTTTCGATGTATTCACCGTCCATATTCACATCGCCCTTGCTGTACCAGACTCCACCGTAAGAGCCGCCCAAAACGCAGAAGTTCATGTGGTTCTCGCCTCGTGGGACTGGTTCGTCATTGATGGTTTCGACCATGCTTTCTAGATGTGAAGCGGGTTCGTTATTGATGGTCTCGACCACAGTATCCAGATCGCGGCCCCATGTTTCCTCGACTGCTCTGCAATAGTTCATGCGCGTGAAGAATGCTCCTTGGCCATGGCCTACTTGCTTTGCGCCATTCATAATGTGTCTGTATCTGTGCAGGTGAGGTTCGGTAGCGTCGTGAGTCACCACAAGACGTTTGTATGCTGTTGCCCGATCAAGGTTGCGACTGTCTCGATAAATGCTGTCGACCATGTACGCGGCAAGGGTGTGTTGTTCATCGATAGGTACTGCGTGCGCATCCAGCACGCAAGCGTCTACCCTGGCATCAAA
>JBDRLR010000008.1:0-2664 GCA_043812855.1 Nanobdellota archaeon
CGTGACTGCTTCGACTACGAACTGTACTGGCAACGAAGCATAGTCGAAGCCTTAATCGGCGCAGTCAAACGACTGTTTGGCGGCCACGTCCGCAGCCGCAATTGGCGAACCCAACGCGCCGAGATAAACTCAAAACTCATCGCCTACAACATAGGCGCACAAAAACACCCCATTTGCTAAAGAGCCGGATAGAAATGGCCAGTATACCATCTCAGTTCCGCACATGGGGGCGAGCGTCAGCCTTGGATGAGGCGAGGTGACAAGGGGGAAGCCCCCGACGGGGATATGTCACCCATTCAGTCCAGAAGACAACGAGTCCAGAAGACAACGCGAGCGGTGCGGAACGAAGCTCGAAAAGACATCCTCTGCGTACCCAGATAGAACAACAGACCTACACCATCTCAACATGCTTGGCACGAAAGCCCTGACGCTGCGTATGCGTCTTCTTGCACACACTGCACGTATATCGGAAATCAGTCTTCTTGGAGAGCTTCTTGCCAATCATCTTAGGCTTTGTGGGCTTGGAATACTTGCCCAGATTCCCCGCGCCACGCCTCTCGCCCCTGGCCCGCACCCGAGACACCGAACCGTACGACATGGGCCTTGAGGCATTCCTGGCACGCTTCTTCGCCTCAGCGACCTTATGATCCGTGTGCTTTCGGCAGTACGGACAATGGCGCTTGAGCGTCTTAGGAGTCTTCATGCTTTCGTGGGACAAGGAAGGTGTTTATAAAGTTATGCGTGGAAAGCGCAATTATTTACTATATGGATACTATTTAGTCACTTCGTGCCCAAGATGACGACCACAACCACAAATACGCATTCAGTTGCTGCCCTCGACTTCCTCAGCACGCCCCTTCTTCACCAAGATGTTCGCGATGATGTCCGGCAACTCCGCAACATCATCCTGGGCAAAAGGACCGTACGTCTCCATCTGACGGCCCAAGAACCGAGGGACCGGATGCAAGAACTTGACACGCCTACGCAGCTCAGGCGGCGAATCCGCAGGCTGATCCTGGGGCGCGTCATCGTCAGAAGATGGATCGGACACAGCCGCAGACACCCGCACACCCGACTCAGACTCATCCTGCGCATCCCCATCGTCACTATCCAGGGCATCCTCACCCTCTGCCCGCCGCTCGACTTCCTGCGCCTGATACACCTGCGAGACCTGAGGCAGATGCCCCGCAAGCACATTCGTGAGGATCGCCTGCTTGAATCTGCCAAGCAAGGACACGCACTCATCAAAGAAGAGACGCTCCTGAGGCAAGAGCATAGACAGGTCCATCAGGCTCTCCTCCGTCTTGACGCGATCCTGCGCCATCTTGACGATCTTCGCCTGACGCCGCTCGTAGAGCTCACGGAGGATCTTATGCACGTTCTGCAGCTGAATACGCACCTTCTCCGCCTCCTTATTGACGAAGACACCCTGCGAGGAATCCTTGGAGATGACGCCCGTCTTCTCCCGCACATACTGCATCACATCCACATAGAACGAAGGGTCCAACACCTGCAACTCCTCACGGCTCTTCTCACGCCTGAGCAGGTCAAAGAGCGTCTCATACGTTATACGAACATCAGCCATACCGCTACCAACCCTTACGGACTATCCCCCCGCCGATGAAGTGCCACATCGTATTTAAACCTTTTGACACCGGCCATAACCTCAGAAAACAACGGTCTGACCCTCTCACAGGCACAATGGCCGACCGCACAAGCTTAAAAAGGAACCGTCCACTTCTGTGGACCCATGACCGAGTACCGCCACCCCGACATCATGTTCTTCCGCGGCGACGACGGCCTGCGCGGAGTACTTTGGAAACGCTACTCATTCACCCTGCCCGCTGAGAAAACAGCGGTCCTTGGCGACTACCGGACCGAGGAAGGAGCCATCATCACCTGCCTGTCCGAGAAGACCACCCAGAACAAGATCAACCGCCTCATCATGGAAGGCATGGCACGCCTCGTGAGCTTCAACAGGCGGCCAACCGTGTTCATCGACGAGAGGATCCCACTCATCGGCAGCAATGTCTTTGGCATCGTCGACCGCGGAACCAACGTCATCGAGGTCAAACCCATGACCGGATGCAACCAAGACTGCATCTACTGCTCCGTCGACGAAGGCGCGAGCAGCAAGAAGACGCACGACTTCATCGTGGACCACACCCACCTGGCAGCAGTCTTCGGCGAGGTCTCCGCCATCAAGACCCACCCCGTAGAAGCACACATCGGGGGACAGTGCGAGCCGACCCTATACCCCAAACTCGCCGAACTGATATACCTGCTCGACAAGATCCCCAACGTCGCAGACATCGTCATCGACACCAACGGACAACTCCTCACACCACACTATGCAGACACGCTCATCACGGCCGGACTGACACGCGTCAACCTCTCGCTCAACCACCTCGACTCCGAGGCAGCACGCCGCATCGCCGGCGGACCCTACAACCTGGAAGTCGTGCTCAAACATGCACGCGAGCTTGCCGGCCGCGTCAAACTCATCATCTCACCCACCATCATCCCAGGACACAACGAAGACCAACTCGAAGGCCTCATCCGATTCGCGCAGAGCCTCGACTGCCCTGTAGGCATCCAGAACTTCCTGCCCTACCCGAAAGGACGCAACCCCGCGCAAGGGATATCCATGGACCGCTTCTTCGA
>JBDRLR010000009.1:0-5828 GCA_043812855.1 Nanobdellota archaeon
GACCTGATAGGGCTGATCCGACGTGTTGAGAAGGACGATGACGATCTCGCCACGGTACGTGGAGTCAAGCACGCCCGCAAGGAGAGTCAAGCCATTTCGTAGCGCAAGACCACTGCGGTCACGAAAACAACCCCAGGTGCCCTGCGGAAGCTCGATGGCGAGCCCCGTGCGGATCGGCATCCTGCTGCGCACCGGGATGACGACATCCTCATCCGCACACAGGTCAAGACCCGCATCAAGAAGCCTGCCGTACGCAGGAAGACGAGCCGTAGCCGTCAAGCGCCTGCACTTGATCGTCAGTCCCACTTCAGCGACCCCGCCGTCTGATACTCAGTCACACGCGTCTCAAAGAAGTTCTTCTCCTTGGACAGATCAGTCGACTGCGACATCCACGGGAACGGATTCTCCGTGTTGTACACCTTGGGCAAGTCGATGCGCTCAAGCCTTCTGTCCGCGATATGCTCGACGTAATTGACGAACTGCTGCGCATTGATGCCAAGAACTCCTTGCGGACAGGCATCGACGGCGTACTTGCACTCAAGCTCGACACCCTTGCGTATCATCGCGACAAGCGCAACCTTGAACTGCTCTGTCCATATCGACGGATTCTCCGCACGGATTGTGTTGATCAAGTCGCAGCCGAAGGCCAGATGGATGCTCTCATCACGCATGATGAACTCGAACTGCTCGCCGATACCGACCATCTTGTTCTGACGCTTGAGGGCGAGCATCATGGCGAAGCCCGCGTAGAAGAATATCCCCTCCATGATGACATAGTACCCCACCAGGTCGTGCACGAACTTCTGGATGTTCTCCACGCTATCCGTCCGAAATGATTGGTCGAAGACAGCCTTCGTCAACTCAACGACGTAGTCATCCTTGTCCTTGATCGAAGGGATACGCGTGTACATCGTGTAGATGTCCTCAGGATCCAAACCGAGCGAATCACAGCAATAGATGAACGTGTCCGTGTGGATCGCCTCCTCGAACGCCTGACGAAGCAAGTACTGGCGCGCCTCAGGATTCGTGACGTGATTGTACACTGCGAGCACGATGTTGTTCGCCGTCAGGCTCTCCGCCGTCGAGAAGAACCCGAGATTATACAGGATGAGCCTGCGCTCGGTGTCCGAGAGGACTGTGTCCGACGCCCACTGCTCCACATCCTTCTGCATAGAGATCTCCTCAGGAGTCCAGTTGTTCGACACACCCGCCTTGTAGTGCTCCCTAGCCCACTTGTACGCCATAGGCAGGATCTTGTTGGGATCAGTCTTCGTCTCATTGATTATCGCCATACCACCACCTCACTGACACGCCTCGCACTCAGGATCCTCGATCAAGCACGCCTTCACCTCGTCCTTGCCACTTTGCGGCCCAGACTCCGCGATGTCGACGTACTGCCTCTTCTGCGTGAAGCCGAACTTCGAGGCGTCGAGCGTCGACTTCTCTATCTGAGACGCGGCAAGCGTCCTCAAATAATACGTCGTCTTGAGGCCCATCCTCCACGCCGCAAGATACGTCTCATGCAGCGTGTTCCCCGAGACGCCCTGCATGAAGACATTGTGCGACTGGCTCTGATCTATCCACTTGCCTCGATGCGCCGTGACCTTGACGAGATGCACAGGATCGATCTGGAAGACCTCACGATACTTAAGCTTGATGTTGTCCGGAATTGACTTGATGGCATCCAGATTCCCGTCATAGTACTTGAGGCGCTCAAGCATGTCCTGATTCCACAGATTCAACCTCTTGAGATCCTCTATCAAATACTCATTGACGACCGTGAACTCACCGCTGATATTCGACTTGACATAGATATTCTTGTAGATCGGCTCGATGCACGGATAACAGCCCGCGATGTTGGCAATGGTCGCAGTTGGAGCGACGGCCATCGTGTTCGAATTGCGCATGCCGAACTGCGCGACATGACGGCGCACCGCAGTCCAGTCAAGACCGCCTTGCCTCGACACCTCAACCTTGATGCCGCGCTCAGACTCAAGAAGATCAAGCGTGTCGACCGGGAAGATGCCACGATCCCACTTCGAACCCGCGAAGGACGGATACTTCCCCTTCTCTCTTGCGAGCTCGGACGAGGCGAGTATCGCATGGTAGCTTATCATCTCCATCGTCGAATCCGCGACGCTGACGGCCTCCTGCGAATCAAAGTTGACATTCAACTTGAAGAGGGCGTCCTGGAACCCCATGATGCCGAGCCCGACCGGACGATGAAGCATGTTCGAATCCTTAGCCTCAGGAGTCGGATAGAAATTCACGTCGATGACATTGTCGAGCATACGCATAGCCACCTTGACCGTCCTTGCCAGCAAGTCCTCATCCAGCCTGCCATCGACGACGTGGCGCTCAAGATTGATGGAACCCAGGTTGCAAACGGCAGTCTCCTGCGCCGACGTGTTGAGCGTGATCTCCGTGCACAGATTCGAAGAATGGATGACCCCGACGTGGTCCTGCGGAGAGCGGATGTTGCACGGATCCTTGAACGTCATCCACGGATGACCAGTCTCGAAGAGACGACCGAGCATCTTGCGCCACAGCTTGAGCGCCGAGACAATCTTGTGCTTGCGCATCTTCCCTTCCCTGGCAAGACGCTCATACTCAACATACCTCTTCTCGAACGCGCGACCATAGATATGATGCAGGTCAGGGACCTCCTCAGGAGAGAAGAGCGTCCACTGCTCATCCGCGATGACTCTCTTCATGAACAAGTCAGGGATCCAATTCGACGTGTTCATGTCATGCGTGCGGCGACGCTCATCGCCTGTGTTGCGACGCAGATCGAGGAATGCGTCGATATCAAGATGCCACGTCTCCAGATACGCGCACGTAGCGCCCCTTCGCTTGCCACTGCGATTGATCGCCGCAGTGACGTCACTTGCTATCTTGAGAAAGGGAATGACCCCTTGACTCTCCACCTTGGTGCTGTTGATGATCGACCCTGTGGCTCTTATGTTCGACCAATCATTCCCGAGGCCACCCGACCACTTGGAGAGCTGCGCATTGTCACCTATACTCTTGAAGATGTGCGTCAGATCATCCATGACCGTCGTCAGATAGCACGAGCTGAGCTGAGGATGACCAAGACCCGCATGGAAGAGCGTCGGCGTGGACGCGACGCACCTGAGCGTAGAGAGCATCTCATAGAACTCCAAAGCCTTCTGATCCCTCCGCTCCTCGTCGATGGCAAGACCCATCGCGACGCGCATCCAGAACGCCTGAGGAATCTCAAGACGCACGTTGTCCACCGCCACGAAATAGCGCTCATACAGAGTCTGGATGCCAAGATACTTGAAGAGGCCATCACGATCCAATTTGAGGCCGTAGGACAGCTTATCCAGATCGAACGCGAGAAGACGCTCATCCATGATACCCTTGCCGACCCCCTCCTTGATGCCCCGCACGAAGGCATCACGATACGCGATACCGAGCACGTCATCCATCACCGACTTCCCCATGACCTCCTTGTAGAGCTTCTGCAAGAAGAGCCTAGCGGAGACATAATTGTAGGCAGGATCACGCTCGATGAACGCCGTCGTCGCAAGGATCAATGAACGCTCGATGTCATCCGTGGTGATCCCATCGAACACGTTCTTGATGACCTCCTGGGCAATCAGATCCGCAGAAATACCATCCTCGAACCCCTTGGACGCCCTCATGATCGTCCGCTTGACCCGAGCGATGTCGAAAAGGACCATGCGGCCGTCCCTCTTTCGCACCGTGAGCTTCCCCAGCAATGAGCGCTCGATGTTCTTGCGCTTCTCCTGCTCACGCGCCTTCTGGCGATCCGCGCGATAGAGAATGTAGGCCTTGGAAAGATCGTACAGGCCCGCGCGCATCAGATGTTTCTCGACGACATCCTGGACATTCTCGACATTAGGATACATGTCGACGAAACGCTCGCCGATCTCCAGACAGATGGCCTCGACCAGTTCGTCGATGACCTGACGCTCAATCGACTGACCGCTCGCCTGCGCCGCCTTCGTGATCGCGGACCGTATGCGCGCCTCATCGAATTCGACGACCTCACCTGTGCGCTTCACAATCATCAATGCATCCATAGCCATACTCCTCGTCAGTCATCAACGCAAGCACTGCCGCGCGTGCGAGAATCGACAAAACACAACCAATTGTGTTCGTCTTCAGCAGCACACACCACATCTTGTGTATCTTAGGAGACGAGCTATATAAAGATTGCTGTTGAAAAACCCACAGATACAGGAGCATATATGCCAATGGCGCATTTCAAAGAGTATAGAAAACAATCAACCAAGCATCTGCGCACAATCCAAGGCCATCACGCGACGATCAGCTCAATCTCCACGGCGCACCCCAAACAGTAGACCCCATCATAGACCCTGATGGCACCATCCTGTATCGGTACATCCACACCACACCCTTCGCATTCAATCATGACCTAATCAAGGTCTTGCCCATATAAATAAGCATGGACACATATGCTGGACGAACACGAGAAATGACCGAAAAAAAGACTCCGAACGCCAGACAAGCTTGATATTGAACCCCACCCACTTGTTGTGCCATGATACCTAACACACCCTCAGACGAACAGCCACGCGAGAAAGCAATACGCAGAGGAGTGCAGGAACTGAGCGACTCGGAACTGCTGACCCTGATACTGGGAACAGGCCAGAAAGGAAGACCAGTCGATCAAGTGGCCAAAGCGATCATCACCAAGCACGCAGTCCAGGACCTGCGAGACATGCACCTGAATGAACTCATCTGTCTGCACGGCATCGGCCCCGCCAAAGCGACACGGATCAAAGCAGCCATCGAGCTAGGATTGCGGTCCCTAAGATCAGCACCCACAAAGGGACGCATACTCTGCAGCACTGACGCGGCAACAAGCCTCGCGCACCTAGGCTATCACGACGAAGAACACCTCATGATGATCCTTCTGGACGCGAACAACCAGATCATCGAGACGACAACCATCGCAAAAGGGGGCTGGAACAGCGCCAGCATGCACCCACGCGAAGCGCTCAGCAAGACACTACGCGCAAAGGCGGCCGCAGTCATCCTTGCGCACAACCACCCCTCAGGCAACTGCACACCCAGCGATGAAGACATCAGCATGACGCGACGATACAAAGAGGCGAGTGAACTGTGCGGAATCACCCTGCTCGACCACATCATCGTGTCCGAAGGCAGACACTACAGCATGGCAGACGAAGGCATCATCTGAATCACGCACGGAACCCATGATCAAGACTATACTTTCCGCCGCCAAGAACAAGGATGCACAAGGAGACCACAAGAAGGACCGCATTGAGCACAGGATCCCTGCCTGCGATCATCAAGGCGACATAATAGACTGCCGCAAACGTCGCCAGCCACCTCGTCAAGACACCCACCACCAACACCACCGCTCCGATCATGAGCAGGAGCGCCACACCATACATCGAAGAGAAGGCCAGGGCGCCAAGCAACACAGGAACCGCCGCGACCAACCTGAGCATGAGACCGACGAACGGCTGCAAATCATCCCACTGCACCTTCCAAGAGAGAATGCTGACCCTCGACCAGACCGGTCGCTGCTGATAGGCGAAATACCCTCCAAGCAGCAAGAAAATGACCACACCAACCACCAGGACCGACGGAAGACTGAACGCATACGTGCCGGACCCACGCTGAGGAGCGAAAATGGACCGCTCAGAAACCTGCTCCGCAGCAACACGGACATCACGCACCTGAAACCCAACCGGAGTGGTCGACGGCACGTCATTATGCGTGAGGATATATTCCCCGCCCGCCATGCCCACAAAGAGCAAGAGGAACAACCAGTACTTCGCGCTACT
>JBDRLR010000010.1:0-3845 GCA_043812855.1 Nanobdellota archaeon
TGGAGACGATCAGATAGGTGGCATCATGAGCGAGGTCTATTTCGATAATCAATATGTGGGTACCGTCAAGAGCGGCGCGGAGTTCGTCAAGGCGATCATCGATCGCCGACGCGCCAACAAATTGCCGCATTCGCTCAATGCGAGGTACTCGGTATCCGAGGATAAGGCGTTCGTTGAGGTCGTGAAGGGAAGATGCACGCGTCCGCTCATCGTCGTCAAGGACGGCAAGTCGACGCTGACGCGTCAGATGGTCGATCAGCTCAGGCGAAACGAGCTGTCTTGGTCTGATCTCGTCAAGCAGGGTGTGATCGAGTATCTGGACGCTTCGGAAGAGGAGTCCGCGTTCGTCGCGTTCTATGATTCGGAGATCACCAATGATCACACGCATCTTGAGGTCTCGCCGATGGACATCGTGGGCATCACGACGGGGCTTGTTCCGTTCGGGCATTACAATCACGGGGTGCGTCTGACCCAAGGGTCGAAGAATCAGAAGCAGGCCATCGGGTTCTACGCGGCGAATTTCTATGTACGCATGGATATGGATGTCAATCTTCTCAATTATCCTCAGGTTCCGATAGTCACCAGTGTCGTGCATGACACGAGCAATTACAAGGCGCATCCCGCGGGGATGAACGTCATCGTGGCCATCATGTCCTACCAGGGGTACAACATGGAGGACGCCATCGTCATGAATAAGGGTTCCATAGACAGAGGCCTTGCCAGATCCACGTACTTTCGGCCGGTCGTAAGCGAGGAGCTGCGTTACAGCGGAGGCCTTGTCGACGAGGTTTGCATCCCTGACAAGGACGTCAAGGGCTATCGGAGCGAGCATGATTATCGCTTCCTCGATGAGGATGGCATCATCTTCCCTGAGGCGAAGGTCGCTGAGGGCGACGTGATCATCGGAAAGACTTCCCCTCCGAGGTTCCTCTCTTCGATGGAGGAGTACAATCTTGGCGCGTCGTCCAGACGTGAGTCCAGCATGAGTCTCAAGCATGGCGAGAAGGGTATCGTCGATTTTGTCCTGCTCACGGAGAGCGATGAGGGGAACAAGCTGGTGCAGGTGCGTCTGCGCGATCAGCGTATCCCTGAGATCGGCGATAAGTTCACGAGCCGTCATGGTCAGAAGGGCGTCATCGCCCTCGTCGTGCCGGAGGCGGATATGCCGTTCACGTCAAGTGGCATGCGGCCGGATATCATCTTCGGTCCGCATGGAGTCCCGTCGAGGATGACGGTCTCGCATCTGATCGAGCTGCTCTCTGGCAAGGTGGGTGCGATGAATTCGCGCTTCATCGATGGTAGTGTCTATGATTCTGAGCGCGAGGTCGACATCCGAAAGGAGCTGCACGCGATCGGCTTCCGTGAGAATGGCACCGAGACCATGTACAATGGTGCGACCGGCGAGAAGTTCCAGGTCGACATCTTCATCGGGAGCATGTTCTATCTCAAGCTCAAGCATATGGTGGCGAACAAGATGCATTCGCGCGCCCGCGGTCCGATCCAGCTGCTCACCCGCCAGCCGACGGAGGGTCGTGCCAAGGAAGGAGGTCTTCGTCTGGGAGAGATGGAGAAGGATACCTTCGTGGCGCACGGTACGTCGCTGCTGCTCAAGGAGCGCTTCGATTCCGATCGTACCATCGTTCCGGTGTGCGAGGGGTGTGGTTTGATAGCGATCTATGATGGTAGGCGCAATCGGTCGTTCTGTCCGATGTGCGGTGAGAACGTTGACATCTCCAATGTGGAGATCAGTTATGCGTTCAAGTTGATACTCGACGAGTTCAAGGCGTTGACGATATATCCTCGCCTTGTCCTAAAGGATAAGTACTAGGTGATGCAATGGAGCCCGAAGTCCACAAGAAAGTGAGCAAGATTATCTTTGGCGTGATGAGTCCTAAGTTCATCAAGGATATGGCGTCCGCCAAGGTCGTGACTCCTGAGCTGTATGATAAGGAGGGCTATCCTGTCGACGGCGGCCTGATGGATGTGCGTCTTGGCGTCATCGATCCCGGGCTCAAGTGCAAGACGTGCGGTTCAAAGCTCAAGGAGTGCATCGGTCACTTCGGCTACATCGAGATGGCGCGTCCGGTCATCCATATCAAATTCATCGATCTGATCATGGACCTTCTTCGCTGCACGTGCAAGGACTGCTCGCGCATCCTGATTCCGACGGCGAAGGTGGAGCAGCATACAGGGGAGCTCAAGAAGATAGGGGAGACCTTGGGTCTTCAGGAGCGTCGTGAGCAGATCAAGACGATCATCGCCTCGCTCAAGACGATCGCCAAGTGTCCGCATTGCAAGGCCAAGCAGGTCAAGATATCCTTGGAGAAGCCCTCGACCATCCTTGAGGAGGACAAGAGGCTCAGTCCCATCGAGATCCGCACGCGCCTTGAGAAGATCACGGATGATGACCTTGCAGTCTTCGGTCTTGATCCCAAGTCGATCCGTCCAGAGTGGGCCATATTGACTGTCTTGCCGATCCCGCCGGTGACGATGCGTCCGTCCATCACGTTGGAGTCGGGTGAGCGCAGTGAGGATGACCTCACGCACAAGCTCGGCGACATCGTGCGTATCAATCAGCGCCTTTTCGAGAACATCAATGCGGGCGCGCCGGAGATCATCATCGAGGACCTCTGGGACCTTCTGCAGTATCACGTCACGACGTTCTTCGACAATGAGGTGGCGCAGCTGCCTCCGGCGAGGCATCGTAGCGGTCAGCCGCTCAAGACGCTCACGTCGCGTATCAAGAGCAAGGAGGGGCGTATCAGGCATAACTTGGCGGGTAAGCGTACGAATTTCTCGGCGCGGACCGTCATCAGTCCTGATCCTCGTCTGCAGATCAACGAGGTCGGCGTTCCTCTCGTGGTGGCCATGAAATTGACGGTCCCCGAGCGTGTGCAGGCATGGAACATCGAGTATTTCAAGAAGTTCATCGAGCGCGGTCCTGCGGCCTATCCTGGTGCTAATTACATCGTTCGCCCTGACGGGCGGCGCAAGAAGATTACTGATGAGACCAAGGAGCAGCTTCTCGAGGAGCTTGAGCCTGGTTTCCTTGTCGAGAGGCATCTGATGGATGGGGACATAACCATCTTCAATCGTCAGCCTTCGCTGCACCGCATGAGCATGATGTGTCATCGTGTGCGTGTCTTGCCTGGTTTGACGCTTCGTCTCAATCCTGCGGTGTGCGCTCCGTACAACGCTGATTTTGACGGTGACGAGATGAACTTGCACGTGCCGCAGACGGAGGAGGCGCGCGCCGAGGCGGAGATCCTCATGGAGGTCCAGACGCAGATCATCTCGCCTAGGTATGGGTTGAGCATCATTGGGTGCAACCAGGACGCCATCTCAGGGAATTATATCCTGACGCAGGGCGACTTCGTCGTTCCAAGGCAGGCGGCTATAGATATGCTGTCCGCGATCGGTGTTGAGGACTACGGCCGGTTGCCTGTCAAGGACGTGATCAGTGGACGGGAGATATTCTCGGTCATCATTCCCAAGGACTTCAATTTCAAGGGCTTCTCGAGGCGCCACAAAGAGGATCCCAAGGATCCTGATGGCTTTGTCGAGATCAAGAATGGCAATCTCGTCTCGGGCATACTCGACAAGAATAATCTGGGTGAGGGTTCGGGCCTTCTGCTTCGTAACATCCATAAGAAGTACGGTCCGGATAAAACGCTTGATATCCTAGGTAAGATGTATCGTCTGGGCATCCAGGTATTGGACCGCACGGGCCTCACGGTGTCGCTGCGCGACATCGATCTTGATCCTCAGTCTATGGAGGATGTGGAGACGATCAAGGTGACTGCTGAGAAGGACTGCCAGAATCTCATCGCGGATATGCATGCGGG
>JBDRLR010000011.1:0-2550 GCA_043812855.1 Nanobdellota archaeon
GTGATGGCGCATCTAGCCAAGTCATATCCTGGTCTTGGCTACGTCCTGCAGTTCCCGCCGGAGGCGCTCAGGGATGGTGTCAAAGCCGTCGCCTATTGTGCCAAGGACTATGATGGCCTTGCGCGCTACACGCTCGTGGATCCGTCGCAGGGCGCGGGGAAGCGGTTCGATCCGGTCTTCGCGGCCGAAGTGATGGATGCCGTTGCGCAGAGTCTTCCTGATGCGATCATGGGTGTCGCGGGAGGTCTTTCAGGAGAGAATGTCAGGGAGCAGGTGCTGGCGGTCGCGTCCAGGTACCGGTCGCCATTTGTCATCGATGCTGAAGGTAGGTTGCGATCGGCAGACTACTTAGGGTTGGCGCAGGACAAGGTGGAAAGCTACCTGCGAGCCGCGGTTGGGGCCTTCAAGGAGGGGTGAGCGTCTACGCGATCGCGACGCTCTGCCGTCCCTGCTCGTCGAGGCGGTCGACTCCGGCGCGAAAAAGCATGCGCTCGGCGTATTGCTGCGGTACGCAGCGGTATGCGGCGTCTTCGATGGGCTGATCGTCCGTGGTCTCATATGCGCGTACGCAGTCGCAGTTCGGCGTGGATCGCTCGCACGTCTCCCACGTAGATATCTCGTCGGCGCCGTAGTGGGTGATGCACAGCTGCACGCCGATCTGGGTCGTGTATGCGTCCATGTTCTTCGGGCAGGTGTCCACGCAGATCCATCCGCTCGATTCGATAAGAGGCAGGATGTCGATGTTCTTGTCGCTCTCGCAGATGGCCATGCGCAGGTCTTCGCATGCGCCAGGGTAGTGTCCGATGACGTCCTTGTCGCCGCAGGCGCTGCACGCGTTGCCAGCCGTCACGGCGTCCGTGCTCGGGCAGGGTGTCGTGATGCACCTGATGCCGTTGTCCTTGATGGCGCATACGGGCATGTATTCCATGGTGCATGCCTCAGGTCGTGGATCCTGGCAGAGGGTGAATTGAGGTGTGACGATTGGGTCTTCGCTGACCTGTTCGGTGAACGTCTGGCCGTTCGCGGTGCATTGTCGTGGTTGGCTTTCCATGACGGCGTGGCCTGCGGCGACGCATTCGTCGAAGCTCGCGATGGGTGCTTGGGTCGGTGTGCATGCGGCCAAGAAGAGGACGAGTAGGGTTGGGATGATGTATTTCATAGGGGTGTGGAGATGGATGAGTATTTAATACGTTTCATGGCTTCGTCGTTTGTTGGAGTCTTGCGCGGTAGGATTCTGGCTCTTGGTGATCTTCTTCATCGCTTTGGTGGGGAAGAGTCTGGCCAGGACCTTGCTTTGCCATGCGGTGAATGCGTCGATGCATGGGGGACAGATGTCGACGAAGGCATCGTCCTTGATGCGTAGACGGTGCAGTGCGGGATCGTACTGATCAATGGTCTCGCCGCACAGTGCGCAGTGGTGTGCGTTCATGGTTTTGCGCAGCTCCACAGGAGTTCGGCGTAGATCTTGAACGAATTCGCGACTTCCTGGTTCTGGATGACGACTGAGAATGATTTCCCTTTGTTGATGCCGATCGTCAGCGTGTCGGCGTAGATCTCCATCCAGGCATGGGTCGTCAATCCCTCGGACATGTATCTGACTTCGCTGAGTGGGTATGTGCTGGATGTTTCGCCGAACGGTCTTCTCGCGTCTTCATTGTAGAGGTATCTGCACATGATCTTCCTGGTGTATCTGCGCTTGTGGTAGTCGGAGAAATAGGGGGTCATCCCGCCTTCGTAGGGTGTCCGCGCGATGCCGATGATCCACATCTCATCTCCAGGGTTCATGATTTTGAGTGTCCTCTCTCGGGCGGTCTGCAACCCTCGAAGTCCATCGTAGACTTGGGCGGTTTCCGCCGTCACGGCGGTCTGCCCTTCAAGGGAAAGAAGGGGGATCAATTCCTTGATCTTGCGCGCCTGTTCATGCAGGTCTGCTTCCTTCTCTTGCATATAGACGTCGAGTCGGTTGGGGTCTGCGGCCTTGAAATATTTCGTCTTGCGCTTGACGATGTGGCTGACGAGGCCTTTCTTTGCGAGGCGGTCGAGGATGACGTACACTTTGGATACGGACACGCCTGATTCTTCGACTATGGGGCCTGAGGTGGTCTCTCCCAGTCGGATTAGGGCTAGGTAGACTTTGATTTCGCCTTCGGTCATGCCGAGTTTCTTGAGGGGTTCGGTGTCCATGGGTGGGGTGGTGGTGGTCGTGATTTAAATATTTTCCCCCTAAGGGGAAATGACATATTTCCCCCTCAGAGGAAGAGAAGATATATTAAGTACTACTGCTAAGTAGTATTTCAAAGGGGGTTGATGAAGATGGAGAAGAAACTGGAACGGATATTGGTGATCGAGGACAACGCGCAGCATCTAAGGGACGCGCAGGCATTCTTTGACTCGATTCCGGGTTTGACAACCGACTACGCGTGTATACTGGAGCAAGTGATCCCGATGTCGACGGATGATAACCCGCTCTACAAGGTAGAACACTTCAAGGATGAGTCGGGAAGCTATCAGACGCGATACGTGCCTCTCGTGGACGGTGTGGTGACTGAC
>JBDRLR010000012.1:0-3186 GCA_043812855.1 Nanobdellota archaeon
GATGAGGTCGACGCCAAGTTTGTGGTCGTCAATCCTGGTGTCAAGTTCAACAATCGTTGCTCGGTCCAGCAGTTCGCGGCCGTCCTGAGCAGGTTTCCAAAGGAGAGGATACTTTTCGAGAATATGCCTCCGCTGCGCAACAGGACGTATCCTCATTATGGTCGCAATTATGATGAGGTCCAATCGATCATCAAATTGACCGGCTTTGGTTTCTGTCTTGATTTCTGTCACGCGGCGGCGTCCGCGTATTTCTTTGAGCGTGAGCCGGTCAAGTTCTGTGAGGATCTCGTTGATCTGAATCCCACGATATTCCATCTGAGCAACGGCAAGAAGCGCAGCTTCATCGATCAGCATCTGCATTTCGATGAGGGTGAATTCGACATGGTCGCCTTCCGTTCCATGCTTCCGCAGGACGCGTGGGTGGAGCTTGAGACGCCCCTCCATGAGCACATTCAGCTCCGTGAGATCGAGTTCCTGCGCAATGGCAGGCCCTAGATGTTCTTGTCCAGGATGAGCGTGAATGTCTTCCCTTTGATCTTCTCGACGCTCTGATGGCCGCCTGTGGTGCGGAAGCTGCCTGTGATCATGACTTTGCTCGCCCCCACTTTGTCCGCGATCGCCTGGCAGTGTGTTTCCAGCCATTTCTCTTCCGTGGCGATGACGAGTGTGATCGTGTCCTTCTTCTGCAGGCCGGCGGTCTTGCGCAGGTTCTGGATGCGCCGGGTCAGCTCGCGCAGGTACCCTTCGCGCTCCAGCTCGTCGCTCATCTGCGTGGCGAGCAGGACGATGCCGTATCGGAATGGCGCGTGCGTGTGTCCGTCCATCTTCTTGGTCTCTACGACCAGATGGTCCGCTCGCAACGCGTACTTGCCGATCGTGATGGTCTCTTCGCCCAGCCGTTTGGCGATGTCATCCGCGTTCGCGGTGATGGCTTCGGCGACGCTGGTCGTCTCGTGCGCGAAGTCTTTGGCGATGTTCTTGTAGTTGGGCTTGATCGTCACGGGCACGTCGACGCGCTCGCACGAGACGCTCTTGACGTTCAGTTGCCTGCACAGCAGGTCCTGGTATCTGTCGACCGTGCTCTGTATCTCCTTGTCGGCGCTGCTGATGATGACTTTCGAGAGCGGCCATCGCAGTCCCACGTTGGCTTGCTCTCTGCATGCGAGCCCGGTGCTGATGATGTCCTTGATGTATCCGAATTCCTCTTCGAGCTTCAGGTCGATGAGGTTCTCATCGAACGCTGGCCATCGGAAGAGGTGGATGCTCTCTTCTTTGGCGGAGAATGTCTTTCGCAGCTGCTGGTAGATCGATTCGGTGATGAATGGCGCGATCGGCGCGAGCAGTTTTATGGTCGTCATCATGACGTCCACGAGCACGCCGAGCGCTTCGTCTCGGTCTTCGTCGCTTCCCGCGCTGATCTTCTCGCGCACCAGCTGTACGTAGGTTCGTGATGCCTCGAGGTACAGTCCTTCGATGAGGTCGGGCACGTCGGAGAGCTGGTAGGATTCCATCTTCTCTGTGACTTTCTTGGTCGTCGTGTTGGCGAGCGACAGCAGGTATGCTTCTTCGGGTCCGATCTTGGTGTAGTCGAGCTGCGTGAGTTCGAGGTCGTATGTTTCGGCCATGTCGAGGATGAATTTGTGCAGGTTCCACAGCACGTTGAGGTTGCGGTGCTTGATCGTCATGTCGTCGAAGTTGTAGTTGAGGTCGTATCCGGGCTGGGATCCGCCGATCAGGTAGTAGCGCATGGTGTCGACGCCGTACTTCTCGGTGATTTCGCGTGGTGAGATGTAGTTGCCCTCTGACTTGCTCATCTTGCGCCCTTGCGCGTCCTGGATGAATCCGTGCATGTAGACGTTGCGGAAGCTCGGTCTGTCCATGCCGACCATGCTTGCGACCATGAGCAGGTTGAACCATCCGCGGATCTGGTCTTTTCCTTCCAGGATGAAGTCCGCGGGGAAGAGCGCTTCGAACTGGTCCTTGCGTGCGGGGTAGTCGAGGCAGTTCCAGCTGACGCTTCCCGCGTCGACCCATACGTCGAGGATGTCGGGGATGCGTCGCTTTGTCCCGCCGCATTCGCAGGGTATGGTCACGTCGTCGATCCAGGGGCGGTGCAGGTTCGCGGGTTTGGCGCCGGAGAGCTTCTCGAGCTCGGCGCGAGAGGAGACGACTTGGTAGCGTTCGCATGTGGGGCATTTCCAGATCGGGACGGGTGTTCCCCAGTAGCGTTGTTTGGTGATGGAGTTGTCGCGAAGGTTGGAAAGCCACGACCGGAATGCGTTGTAGGCTGCGCGTGGCACCCAGAGGATCTTGTCGTTCTCTTCGATCATCTTCTCTTTGATGTCGTCGATGGCGAAGAACCATTGCACGGTGCTTCGGTACACGATGGGGTTGTGGCATCGTTGGCAGTGGGCGTATTCGTGCTCTACGGGTGTCACGGCGATGAGGGCTTTCTCTTTGCGGAGCTGTTCGATGAAGAAGGTGTCGTCGGTCTTGGCCCGCTTGCCTGAAAAGATGCTCATGTCATCGCCGAAGTATCCGTTCTCATCGAGCGTGTTGAATGCGGGCAGTCCGTTTCGCACCCCGACTTCGTAGTCTTCGGGTCCGCACCCGGGGGCGCAGTGGACGAGGCCGCTTCCTGCGCTGGTGTCCACGTATTCGCTGGACAAAACGATGGTGTGCAGTTTGGGGCTGTCGTCCTGCATCTCTTCGTAGTGGCGAACGTGCCCTGCGAAGGGGTGGACGTAGCGTAGCCCCTCAAGCTCGCTTCCCTTGAATGTGCTCAGTATCTCGTACTTCTTCTCCGCGACGGCGCGGATCAGCGAGTCCGCAAGAGGCTGGGCCAGTATCCATGTCTCGTCCTCGACGCGCGCCTTGACGTAGTCGAGGTCCGGGTTCGCCATCACGGCGAGGTTGAAGGGGATGGTCCAGGGTGTCGTGGTCCAGATGATCAGGTAGGTCTTCTTCTCTCCTTGCACGGGGAACTTGACGAAGATGGATGGCTCGGTGATCGTCTCGTATTCGCATTCGTGCTTGGCAAGCGCGGTGGCGCAGTGGGCGCACCATTGCATGCTTCGCTTGCCTTCGTAGAGCCGCTTCTTCTCGTGGGCTTGGCGTATCAGCCACCAGACTCCTTCGATGAAGGATTCGTCGATGGGCTTGTAGGCGTGCTCGAAGTCCATCCAT
>JBDRLR010000013.1:0-8035 GCA_043812855.1 Nanobdellota archaeon
TGCACGATATCCAAGGCAATAGCCCAAGTCCAACGACCCCAACCATACCCAACCCAACATAAAGGTTTATAAATAGTCTCCATACCCTGGCACATACAGGAACATAGGAGGTTCATGTAGCTGCACCGTGCAGTGAAGGCAAACGAATGAAAAGAAGCTCAAGGCGCTGGAAGAAAAAAGGCCAGATGCGATGGAAATGGCAACGAAAGCGCATGAAGAAGGAGAAGCGCAAGCGAAGCGCCAAGTAGTTCTCGCAAATCCGTCACCATGGATGAAATCGAACGCATATATCACCTCTATACACTCAAACACGTCGCCCGCGTCACACGCGTACGCGACCGATTCGAGACCACGGCAGAACACGTCTACAGCTGCATGATCCTGGCACGATACTTCCTGCCCAAGATACCACAGAAGCTTGACGCATTGAAAGTCATGAACCTCATCCTCTACCACGACATCGTGGAGATCGAATGCGGAGACACCTTCGTGCTGGACGGCAAGAAACCTCACGACAAGAAGGCGCAGGAAGAAGCAGCCTTCGAAGCGCTCAAGAAGAAGATCCCCTCGTCACTAGCATCAGAATACCACGACCACTGGATAGAATACGAAGAAGGCAAGACGATGGAAGCCAAGTTCGCGCAAGCCATCGACAAACTCGACCCTATCATCCACCAGATGCACATGAAACAGGAATGGCGACGCTACGGATTCACCGAAGAGAAACTGCGCGAAAGCAAGGAACGCTACTTCGAACCCTTCCCCGCCATGAAATCCGTCTTCGAGAAACTGCTTTCGCACGGGCGCGAGAACGGATACTTCAAGTAGGGCCCATCTCACAACCTTTTTAAAAGGACATGAGTTCTGCGGAGGATGCACATCCTCAAGACATCCTTCCACGGGAACCCTAATGTGGGGCTGTACGGCATCTGCACGCCAAAATACGTTATCCTCGGACACGAAGTGCCAAGCGAATCAGACAAGGACCTGGCCGAAATCTTCGGGCGCGAGGTGCGACGCATCAACGCGGCAGGAACGCCCTTCGTCGGCGTCTTCCTCGCCGGCAACTCCCATGGACTTATCGCGCCGGACATCCTCTTCGAGCACGAGATCGAAGCGCTCAAGAAACTCTGCTCCCTCACCCTCCTGCACACAAGGCACACATGCCTTGGCAACAACATCCTTGTCAACGACCGCATCGCATACATCCACCACGAATTCAGCGACGACGAAGAGGCGACAATCTCAAAAGCGCTCGGCGTGCCGACAAAGCGCGTCGTGCTCCATGAGATCGAGACACCCGGAAGCCTGGCAGCGCTCAACGACAAAGGCATGATCGTCCACTTCGAAGTGAGCGCCGAAGACCTGGCGATGATGCAAGAAGACTTCGGCGTCCCGGCCGAGCACGGCTCAGTCAACCTGGGCAGCCCCTACGTCAAAGGAGGCATCCTGTGCAACGAGAACGGCGTGCTCGTCGGAGACCAGACCGGAGGACCCGAACTGATGCACATCGACCGCGTCCTCGGATTCACCCAATGAAACAAGACGAAAACGAAGAACTCGAGCGCATCGCCCAGCACGTCGAGATGCTCGAAGACTACCAACGCAACCTCGAACAACAGATCATGGACGTGCAGCAGCTCATCGCGTCCCTGGAAGAATTCTCAACGCTCAAAGGAGGCGAGACCATCCTGCTTCCGCTCGCGCACGGCATCTTCGCAAAGGGAACTCTTGTCGACAAGGACCACCTGGTCGTGCACGTCGGCAGCGACGTCGCCGTGACCAAGACCGTGGCCGAGACGAAGGCACTGCTGACAACGCAGCTCGAAGAGATGGACGCATACTACGAGCGGACCGCGGCACGCGTCGCGGACCTTGTGAAGCGCGCAGAAGAGATCGACGCCAGCAAATTTAAATAGGCCACCGGCGTCCACTCACCATGTTCAAGAGCCTCAAAGACAAACTCAAGAAGGCAGTAAGCATATTCTCCAAACGAGTAGAAGAAGAGGCAGTCCAAGAATCCATACCTGAGACCGCGCCCGCCGAAGCGCTCGAGAAGCCCGACGTCTCGGAGGCCGCCGAGATCATCGAAGAGGTCGAGGAACACGACGACGAAATGGAGACGGCCGCGCAAGACGACGAAACGACGGCGACGCAAACAGAAGTCCAAGACGCTCAGACCGAACCCGAGACGCCGCAAGCCGAAGACATCGAGATCGAGACCGTCGAGCAACTCAAAGCTGAACTCCAGACCAAAGAGGAGGAGGCTGAAAGCGAAGCGGAAACCGTCGAATTCGAGCTTGACTCGGCACCAACACCCGAAGAGCAACCTGAGGAAGCGGTCGAACCCATCACCATCGAGATCCCTGAAGAGAAGGAGACTGTCGTCGAGGAAAAGAAGGGATTCCTCAAGCGGATGTTCTCCAAGAAGGAAGAGAAGAAACATGACGTGCAGGCAGCGCCCCCCACGCCCGACCGACTGCAGAGGCTCAAAGACACCTTCACCAAGATCCACCTCTCCGAAGAGAAATTCAACGAGATATTCTGGGACCTCGAAGTGGCGCTCCTCGAGAACAACGTCGCAGTCCAGGTCATCGAGAAGATCAAGGAAGACCTCGCCAGAGAGCTGACACAAGAGAAACTGTCACGCAAACGCATCGAAGACATCATCCACGACACGCTCAAAGCATCCATCAGCGAACTGTTCGATGTGGAATCCATCGACCTGATGGAAGAGATCAGCAAGAAACAACCCTACATCATCGCATTCATCGGCGTCAACGGAAGCGGCAAGACCACCACGCTGGCCAAGGTGGCGTACTACCTGCAGCAGCGAGGCATCAAGAGCGTCATCGCCGCAGCAGACACCTTCCGGGCGGCCGCGATACAGCAGATCGAAGAGCACGCAAACCGCCTCGGCATCAAGCTCATCTCGCAAGGATACGGCGCGGACCCCGCCGCCGTGGCATTCGACGCCATCGAACACGCCAAGGCGCAGAAGATCCCCGTCGTGCTCATCGACACCGCAGGACGCCTGCACAGCAACGACAACCTGATGAACGAACTCAAGAAAATCATCCGCGTCGCCAAGCCGGACCTGAAAGTCTTCGTCGGCGAGAGCACGACCGGAAACGACTGCGTCGAGCAATGCACCATCTTCAACGAAGCCGTCGGCATCGACGCGATCATCCTGGCGAAAGCGGACGTTGACGACAAAGGAGGCGCAGCCGTGTCAGCGAGCTTCGTCACCAAACGACCCATCATCTTCCTTGCGACCGGACAGAACTACACCGACCTGACACCCTTCGAGAAGAAGACCATCCTCGACAATCTCGGCCTATGACTTGAGGCCGACAAGGCGCTCTTGACACTGATCAAGGAACGTGGTCCATACACGCGCCCTGGACGTGTAATACCTGCACTGCTGCGGCTTGTCCCGGACACACCACATATCCGCGCGAGCCTGATACTGAGCGACACGCTGCTCATAGATCGAACAACGCAACTCGAAACTATCCACCTTCTCCTGCATGCCTGAGGTGACCTCATAGCGCACCGCGTTTCCGGTGAGGTCAGAAGCCGCAGAGAACGCTCCGCCTTGATACCCCAGAACGATGGCGACGATGAGCACGATACCCACGATGGCACCGATGGCAATCAACGCTTGAGAGGTGTCTACCTTCTGTTCCATGATGCTCCTTTCATCGACCAGTATATAAATATTACGTTGAGACAGGCTCTTTAGCAAATGGTGGGTTTTTTGGCGCCGATGTTGTAGGCGATGAGTTTTGAGTTTATCTCGGCGCGTTGGGTTCGCCAGGTGCGGCTGCGGACGTGGCCGCCAAACAGGCGTTTGACGGCGCCTATTAACGCTTCGACTATGCTTCGTTGCCAGTATAGTTCGTAGTCGAAGCAGTCACGTAGGATTTTGCGGTGCCGGCCGCGCCGGCAGCCTTTTCTCGTTGGTGCGATGCTCCACACTCCGCGCTGGTCGAACCATTCGTGGATCCATTCGGCGTCGAAACCTTTGTCCATGAGCACGCCGCCTGGTTTGGTGGCGGCGTGCGCGAAGAGGTAGGGAACATCGCATTTCTCGCCGCGTGGCCGGGCGCGAACGCGCCACGAGAGGAACTTTCGGCGGTGTACGTCGATCATGACGACCTGCTGTATCGGTCGCGCAGTCTTACCGCCAAGGATGTGGCGATAATAGTGCTGGCTTGGATTGCTGCGCGCCAGCGTGGTGCCGTCGATAGCCGCCCACTGGCACGGCGCGTCGCCCGCACTGGCACGCCCAAGTGCGTGCCAGGCCCATACGGGCCATTTCGCAATGGCTTTCTGCCAGCATGTAAAGTGCATGTCAATTCCATAGAAATCACGCATGAACCTGGCCGCTCGCGGCCAGCTAGGTGCATGCACTGTATAGACAAGATGGCACAGATAAATCTGCCATGTCGGATGCCATTTGCGGCCATACTTATTAAAATACTGTGGCAGGCGGGCCTGCCGCACCAAACACTTAGCTTTTTTAATCAGTGGTTCCTGCTTCGTCATCGGCGAATCACCTCGAATGATTCGCTAACCCGTAGGTAGCTCCCCAACCGGAGCCCTACGGGTTTATACCATTTGCTAAAGAGCCGTTGAGACAGGGTGTGTAGAATACTCCGATTCCGTGCGGTTGCTGCCCGGCTCGAACGACACCAACCCATGATTACCGACATTCCCCGGATGGGGCTTCCCCCTTGTCGGCCATACTGTAGTCTGAAAGGTTCTCACCCGTAAGGGCAGCAACCTGAATATTCTTCTTACCCTCTCAGAACAGCGGAAGCCAGCGTTCGACGAAAGCAGACACAATATTCCACTAAGAATAATTCTATCATGAATATTTAAAATCCTCCAGCAGGGACGATTACGAGGTGATACCATGAAATACTACTTCACAAGCGAAAGCGTAACGGAAGGACACCCCGACAAGATCTGCGACCAAGTCAGCGACGCCATCCTCGACGAACTGATCACGCAAGACCCCCACTCAAGGGTAGCCATCGAAAGCGCGACGACGACCGGATTGGTCGTGGTCATGGGCGAAGTGACGACGAAAGGATACGCCAACGTCCAGCAGATCGTGCGGCAGACCTTGCTTCGCATCGGATACACCGACCCTGAATTCGGCATTGACAGCGACGACGCAGGCGTCCTGGTGTCCATCCACAACCAAAGCCCTGACATCGCTCAAGGCGTCGATTCCGCAAGCGGCAAGGAGCAAGGGGCAGGCGACCAAGGCATCATGTTCGGATTCGCGTGCGACGAGACACCTGAATACATGCCTTTGCCGATCATGCTCGCGCACAAACTCGCCATGCGCCTTGCGAAAGTCCGCAAGGACGGCGACATCGAACATCTCGGCCCCGACGGAAAATCACAGGTGACCGTCGAATACGTGGACGACAAGCCCGTCCGCGTCGACACCGTCGTCATCGCACAGCAGCACAAAGAACTCGTCACCGAAGAAGCGCTCAAGAAAGCCATCCTTGAGAAGGTCATCAAACCAGTCTGCGGCAAATGGATGGACGACGCCACCAAGATCCACATCAACGCCACCGGCAAATTCGTCATCGGCGGACCCGAAGGAGACAGCGGCGTGACCGGACGAAAGATCATCGTCGACACCTACGGAGGCATGGGACGCCACGGAGGAGGAGCATTCTCAGGCAAGGACCCCTCCAAAGTGGACCGGAGCGCAGCGTACGCAGCGCGACACGTCGCCAAGAACATCGTCGCCGCGGGACTGGCATCCAAATGCGAAGTGCAGCTCTCCTACGCCATCGGCGTCGCAGATCCCTTGAGCATCCACGTGCAGACGTTCGGCACCGGAAAGGTGTCCGACGAGAAGATCGTCGCGCTCATCCGCAAGCACTTCGACCTCAAACCCGCGCGCATCATCGAGCGGCTCAAACTCAAACGACCCATCTACCTCAAGACGGCCGCATACGGACACTTCGGCCGCAACGACCCCGACTTCACCTGGGAGAAGCTGGATTTCGTCGACGCGCTCAAGAAGGACACAGGACTCTAGACCATCACCAGGATAGCGCCGACGACGGTTTGGATGCACCACATCGAAATATACGCCGGAAACGCAAGCGTTTCCGAGCGTTCGCTTCATGGTGCAGGGACATCCCCTTGTCGCAAGTCTCGAAAAATGGTTCACGCTCGCCCTTAAGGATGACAGTGGACTTTTTCAACGCGGCCCACCATCACAGAAAAGTTTAAATAGCGACAACCAGGCATTAAGAATATCATTGTTATGAGGGTGAGGAACATGGCTAAATATGTATATTTCTTCGGAGAAGGACGAGGCGACCAGAAAGCGCTGCTCGGCGGCAAAGGAGCAGGACTATCACAGATGACCCGCCTTGGCATCCCCGTACCCCCAGGATTCACGATCACGACCGCTGCGTGCAACCACTACTACTCAAGCAACCGCAAGAAGTACCCCGCGGGACTCAAAGAACAAGTCAACGCCGCGCTCATCCGCCTCGAACAGGCCCGCGGACGCACCTTCGGCGACGCCAAGAACCCGCTGCTGGTCTCCGTTCGCAGCGGCGCCAAGTTCAGCATGCCCGGTATGATGGACACCATCCTGAACCTCGGCATCAACGACCCGATCGCCAAAGGCCTGAGCAAGGCCACCAAGAACGAGCGATTCGTCTACGACGCCTACCGCAGATTCATCCAGATGTTCGGCAACGTCGTCCTCGGCGTGGAACATGAAGCCTTCGAGACCGTGCTGTCCGCAGCCAAGAAGAAGCAGCGCGTCAAACTGGACTCACAGCTCAACGCCGCGAGCCTGCAGCGCCTCGTCAAGCAATACAAAGCGCTCATCAAGAAGGAGACCGGCAACCCATTCCCCGACGATCCCCGCACCCAGCTGTGGATGGCCGTCAACGCCGTCTTCGAATCCTGGAACAACCAACGCGCACAGACCTACCGACGCCTCAACAACATCCCCGACAACCTCGGCACCGCGGTGAACATACAAAGCATGGTCTTCGGCAACTTCGGAAAGACAAGCGGCACCGGCGTCGGATTCACCCGCAACCCATCGACCGGAGAGAACAAATTCTACGGCGAATACCTCATGAACGCACAAGGAGAGGATGTGGTCGCAGGCATCCGCACCCCGCACCCGATATCGGACCTTCGGACGGATAGTCCAAAGGCGTACCGCAGACTCCTAGAAATACGAAAGATACTCGAGCAGCACTACCACGACATGAACGACATCGAATTCACCATCGAACGCGGAGAATTGTTCATGCTGCAGACACGCGTCGGAAAACGAACCGCCCGCGCCGCCGTCCGGATGGCCGTCGAGATGGTCGGCGAAGGACTGATCAACAAAAAGGAAGCGGTCCTTCGCGTACAGCCCGCAGCGCTCGACCAGTTGCTCCACAAGACCGTCGATCCACGGGCGAAAGCGACCGTCCTAGCAAAGGGACTGCCCGCAAGCCCCGGCGCCGCAGTCGGACAAGTCTACTTCACCGCCGCGGAAGCCAAGAAGCAAGCGGAGAAGAAGAAAGTCATCCTGGTCCGCACGGAGACGAGCCCCGAAGACATCGACGGCATGCACGCATCACAAGGCATCCTGACCGCCCGCGGAGGCATGACCAGCCACGCCGCCGTCGTCGCACGAGGCATGGGCACGTGCTGTGTCGCCGGATGCGAAGCGATCAACGTCGACGAAAAAAAAGGACAATTCACAGTCAAAGGAAAGACGATCCGCGCCGGAGACTGGATCACGCTCAACGGAAGCTCGGGCGAAGTGATATTGGGACAAGCCACACTCATGGAACCAAAACTCGACAAGGACTTCGAGACCCTCATGGGATGGGCCGACACCTTCCGACGGCTGAAAGTCCGCACCAACGCGGACACTCCCCACGACGCCAAGGTCGCACGCGCATACGGCGCGCAAGGCATCGGATTGTGCCGCACCGAACACATGTTCTTCAACCCTGCGCGCATCAAAGCAGTA
>JBDRLR010000014.1:0-19798 GCA_043812855.1 Nanobdellota archaeon
CAAGGATCTTCTCGCGGGCAAGTTCGATGACCAGCTTGTCTATCGCAAACAGATACGGAAGGATCTCAAGGAGTATACCAAGACGACGCCGCCTCACGTCAAAGCCGCAAGGATGCTTGAGGCGAATGGGGTGGAACTGCAGAGCAATATCATCAGGTATGTCATGACGGTCGATGGTCCGCAGCCCGTCGAGCTTGCCAAGAGCAAGCTTGACTATGATCATTATATCGACAAGCAGCTCAAGCCCTTGGCGGACAGTATTCTCTCGTTCTTCGATACGGATTTCGACGAGCTTCGCCGCAATTCAAGCCAAAGGAAGCTGTTCGGGTTCTAGATACTAGTTCAACCTTTAGCGTTCTTCCAGAGGATTTCGAAATACGAGAGAAAGCTCTTTGCAAGGTCTGCGTCTCGCACCACGAATGCGATTGGAGTCGCGAGCACCATGATGAAAAGCACTGTTTCAGGGAACACGTCAATCCAGTTGGGGCTTACCATTCCATCGCCGAAGTATCTGACTTCGGTCAACGCCATCGCCTCGCGGATGCTTCCATATTGTTTCGCGTCCGCATTGTAGATTATCCGCATCTTGATTCCATTCGTTATCCTTCTGCGGTGAAAATCCAGGAACCATCCTTCCCATCTGACATTCGCGATGCGCGGCGCGCCTATGACTAGTAGTGTATCATCCGTCTTGAATGTTTTCATGAGTTCTTCGCGTATCGCACGGATACCGTGGAATCCCTCGTAGATTTCGGCGATCTTCTTCTCGGTGAAGCTCATGCGTTGAGCCAGCAGTGTCGGCAGCGCTTCATTTACATCATGCATTGTCTTCTTGAGTACATTTTCTTGCTGGTTGAGGTATTCAAGGATCATCTGTGGGTCGTTCGCCGTAAAATGTTTGGTTCCGTTGCGTGTGATGTATCCCACAAGGCCTTTCTCGATCAGCTTGTCGAGGATGTCGTATATCTTGGATTTTGAGACTTTGCTCTTTGCGCCGATTGGTCCTACAGTGGCCTCTCCCAATGTATTGAGTGTGAGGTAGACGCGTATTTCTCCCTTTGTCAATCCGACGCGTTCGAGAATTTCTTCGTTGCGCATAAGTGCTTTAATTCAAATCTATTTATAAATATACTGCAACGTAACCCACCAAGGGGGAGACAATATTTAAGTGCTGATACAACAATACACCACTTACAAGTGATGATACTAAGAAAGCATCATCCTGAGGTGAAGAACATGCAGAGATTGTCACGGCAGCGAATAGATCATGCGGATGTGTATCAGCTTGAACAAATCGTACGAGAATATGCAGTCCAACAAAAGTACACAGATGATCTTGAATCATATGATCTTGATCCGGGCAAGATGCGCATACATTTCTGGGAATCCTCCACACTATCAAATCTGAACAGATTAAGCATCAATGCGGCGTTAAATCAAAAAGGATCTCTCTGGCATCGCGAAGAGCTCTTGTATAGGTTCATGGATCTGTGGAATGGGCCATACGATTCCACGATAAAGACTAAAGTTTTCGGCGATGCTGATTTCGACAAGAAGGTTCAAGTGTATACTTTCGTCGATGATGCTAGTCGTCGGGAAGGACAATTACGGGCGTGGTTCGGACCTCCAAACTACATCTCACGCAATCATGTAGATAGTGCTGGTCGCAATCTGCTCTTGTCTGTGCGTGGTGAACGCTCATCAGTGCTGGGTATCATGTGCGGTCTAACGCTAGGTATTAAGGAGCCAGAAGATTGTGTGATTTCCAATCGTTTCGCGTGGAGAGGACCTGCCTTGTATTTTCCGGACGATGCACGAGATCTCATGGAGGGTGTGCGTGTTACATGATGTGCCTCCGCCCGGTGCGAGCGTAGGAGAGGTCGCGTGCATCCGACCAAGGTTGGATTGGTGATTGCAGCGCTTTCTTGCACCCCATCTTGGAAATCCAGGAATGGGGTCATTGGTTTCCAGACGAGCGAGGCAGGCACGTTCACCATACCCAGTTCTAGTAGAACTGCATGGTGCCTATCCTGGCTTCCGCGAGCGCGGTCCTCGTCGGAGCGTACCATGTGCGTGGCGGTTCACGGGTGAGTCCTGCCTGTTGCAGGCCTACTTCCAAGAAAGGCATGAGGAGTCGTGCGTCATAGACGTCCACGCGCATGCGCGGATGGGGATCCTCGAGGATGCCGTCGAATGCGGCGGTGCCTTGGTCCGCGTATATGCATCGTTCAAGGTCGCCTTCGATCGCGCAAAGGACATCGGCAGGGATTTCGTCTCGTCCATAGTCTGCGGCGAATATGTATTCTGCTAGGCTGAACAAAGCGTAATGTTGAGGTACTTGCGCATCCACAACCCGCATAAGGTTTGCTTGGACATCGTCTGAACAGAAAGTCTGGTGGTCAACGTCAAGATGGAATCGTTCAGCCATGGAATCGAGAATCACAAGGGACTCTTAAGCATTACTGTGCTGCGACCTCAGATATCCTTCGTCCTCTGCAGGAATCCTTCCTGCAGTTCATACACCAGATGGTCTGTCTTGAGCTGGTCGATCAGGTCGACCGTCTCGTGTTCGGTGAATCCTTGGTTGATGGCTTCCACGATGATGCTCTCGATGTGGATTCGTTTGTTCTTGGTCGTGACCAGATCGTTGATGATGTCAAGAAGCTTGATCTTGTTGTTGACAGATGATTCCTGCACGATGCGCGCTGCCATCATGCGTTGGGTCCGCAGCAAATCGTTGAAGTCGTTTTCGTCCATGATGCGTGTAGCCTAGGCTCATTTACCTATAGCTTCATCGACACCCCCATAGCAGTATAGTAATTCATTATAAAAACGTTTCGGCCATGACTGCCACCAAGTCCATGACCACGCAGCGCCACGCTCGCACCTTCTGACGACGTGTTGGCCGACATTCCCCGTGGGTGGCGTCCCCCTTGTCGGCAGGTGTGCATGCTTCTGGGTGCTCGCAGGGATGGCGGCAGCGCAGGGGTCATGGACTTCATCCGATCTTCCTCCGATGCCCGCCGAGCTTCGAGGTGGGGTCATAGAGCACGCTCGCATGGCGTAGCAAGGTCATGAAGTGGCGGTCCTGGTTGTCAAGACCCTTGCTTGTCTCGTATTCGTTGTGGGACCAGCAGATGACTTTTCTGGTCTGCAGCCCTCGTGACACAAAGACTGTTGAGTAGCGCTGCCTGACAAGCTCGAGATGCTCAGTCAGCACGAACAGCTCGATGTCGCTGCTTGCCGCCTTGACCAGTGCGATGCCATCGACGTTCTCGATGAATTCTGGATTGTCCAAGAAGAACTTTGCCAGGATGAACGCTTCTTCGGAGTCGCCAAGGAGCATGATGCGGATGATCATCTGTCGCAGCTCAGACCCCAGGACGGTGTGGGTACTCAGACCGTCGCTGTGTAGTGACGAGACTAGCAGGGCATGGCTGGCGAGTGCGAATCGGTATCGCGGCTTGCCTCTTCGTTTCTCTACAATCCGCTCCTTCTTGATGTAGCCGAGGGCCTCAGGTATCTTGAGCTGTTGGAGCACGTTGGTCATGGTCGATCCGTGCATTTCGGCGAGTTCAGCAGGTGTCTTTGGCCCCTGGGCGATCATGCCGATGAGGTCCCATTTCTTCTGGGTCATGATGGCTGAGGGAATCATAGTCAGCAGGACATGGAGAAGTATAAAATGGTTTGCAAATTGAAGTAATTGTATTTAGTTAATCCCCCAAATACAATTAATATGTGTGCGAGACAAGCAACCACCCCATGCATTTATAAAATTCAGATTGTACTGCTGTCAAGTAAAGACAAAGATTTATATTGTGAAGTGGGTCTAGCATTTTTAAGTCTGCAGAACATGGAACCATTCGCGAACCCAAAGGGTAGTATGCGCGGTGACGCAAGGCTCCATTGTTTTCTTTTGGCGGATGGGCGGGCAGTATCGTGAAGGTGTTGATGTTCGGGTGGGAGTTCCCTCCAGTCTATTCTGGCGGCTTGGGCACAGCATGCCATGGCCTCACCAAGGGCTTGGTCAATCAGGGTGTCGCAGTCACCTTCGTCATGCCGAAAGGACCGCCGGACATCGATGGCGGCCACGTCAAGCTCCTGGTGGCGGACAACCTCAAGATTGAGAATCTCAAGATTACGAAAGTCGAATCCCTCCTCCTGCCCTATCTGACGTCGGGTTCGTATGAAAGCAGGTACCGTGCCTGGACCAAGACGTCTCCGGAAGCGCCGGGAGCCCTCTATGGCAAGGACATCTATCATGAGGTGTGGCGGTTCGGCGAGAAGGCAAAGCTCATCGCCATGGACGAGCCTGATGTGGACGTCATCCACGCCCATGACTGGATGACCTATCCTGCAGGGATCAACGCCAAGGAGGCGACGGGCAAGCCTTTGGTGGTGCATATCCATGCCACTGAGTTCGACCGCACCGGCTTCAACAGCATCAATCAGTATGTCTATGATATCGAGCGCAAGGGCTTGCACGCCGCGGACCGCGTCATAGCCGTCTCGGAGTACACCAAGAATGTGGTGACGACGCATTATGGCGTCCCGCCTGACAAGGTCACGGTGGTGCATAACGCCGTCGACTTCTCTGACGTGCCCAACGTCCAGAGGATCCCGAAGTCGGACAAGATCGTCCTGTTCCTGGGCAGGATCACCTTGCAGAAGGGTCCTGATTACTTCGTGCGGGCGGCAAAGCGAGTCTTGGACATCGATCCGAACGTCACATTCATCATGGCGGGTTCCGGGGACATGACGAACCGTATGATCGAGATGAGTTCCCATCTGGGCATCGCAAGCAAGATGCTCTTCGCAGGCTTCCTGACCGGCAAGGACATTGATCATGCGTACCGCATGGCGGACGTCTTCGTCATGCCGTCGGTCTCCGAGCCGTTCGGCATCACGCCGCTCGAGGCGATGCGCAACGGCACGCCGGTCATCATCAGCAAGCAGTCGGGGGTCTCTGAGGTCATCAGGCATTGCCTGAAGGTCGATTTCTGGGACATTGATGATATGGCGGACAAGATCCTCACGACGCTCAGATACGGATCCTTGCATGGTCAGCTCAAGGATTCCGGGCTTGAGGAGGTACGCACCTTCAATTGGAGTGTGCCTGCGCAGAAGTGCAAGAATGTGTATGAGCAGGTGATGGCGTGGTAAGCGTGTGTTTCTACTTCCAGGTGCATCAGCCGTTTCGGCTGCGAAGGTACCGCGTCTTTGACATCGGCAAGTCGACCGAGTATTTCGACGACGCCAAGAATGAGGCGATAGCCAAGAAGGTGGCGCATAAGTGCTATCTGCCGACCAATGATCTGATGCTCCGTCTGATCCGTCAGCATCAGGGCAGGTTCCGCATCAGCTATTCGATCTCAGGCGTTGCCTTGGAGCAGTTCCAGAAGTACACGCCGCAGGTCATCGACTCCTTCCAGCGTCTGGCGAAGACAGGTTGCGTGGAGTTCCTCAACGAGACGTATTATCATTCGCTTTCCTTCCTGTATTCCAAGGATGAGTTCCGCTCGCAGGTCCTGCGTCATAGGGATCTGATCAAGAGCCTCTTTGGCCAATCCCCGAATGTCTTTCGGAATACGGAGTTGATTTTCAGCAATCATTTGGCCAACTTCATCCAGGGCATGGGATTCAAGGGTATCCTCGCGGAGGGTGCGGATCACGTGCTCGGCTGGCGGTCTCCGAGCTTCATCTATACCGCAAGGACGGCCGAGCGTCTTCCGGTCCTGCTCAAGAATTACAAGCTCAGCGATGACATCGCGTTCCGTTTCAGCAACAAAGGGTGGAATGAGCATCCGCTCACGGCGGAGAAGTTCTCGCGCTGGGTCAATGCGAATAATGGCAATGGGCACACGGTGAATCTCTTCATGGATTACGAGACGTTCGGGGAGCATCAGTGGGAGGATACGGGCATCTTCCAGTTCATGGAGCACTTGCCTGGCATGCTTCTGCGGCATCCTGACAATGACTTCAAGACGCCAAGCGAGGTCATCGCGGCGTACAAGCCGGTCGGTGAGCTTGACGTGCACGAATTCGTGTCGTGGGCGGATCTTGAGCGTGACCTGTCGGCGTGGCTGGGCAACAGCATCCAGCACTCCGCCATCGGTGAACTCTACAGATTCGAGCCGTTCGTTAAGGCATCGGACGATCCTGCGCTGCTTGAGGCCTGGCGGAAGCTTACCACATCGGACCACTTCTACTATATGTGCACCAAGTGGTTCAACGATGGTGACGTCCACAAATATTTCAATCCGTATGATAGTCCGTACGAGGCGTACATTTCCTATATGAACGTCCTCAATGACTTGGCGCTGCGTCTCGACATGCCTAAAGCGGGCGTGCCGATCAGCGATAGTCCCAGTGCGTTGCTTGCGGATCATTGAGAAAAAGAGGTGAGGGTATGGCGAAAGTAGCCAAGAAGAAGAGGAGCAAGGAGAAGCGTGCGCCGGATGGCCAGCATTTCATCCTGGCCGATGGTACCCATCTGCACTCCATAGATGAGCTGGCTCGGGCGATGGGTGCGATGAGCGACCAGACTTTCTTTCATCATGTCACTCCGCATCGCAATGACTTCGCGACGTGGATCTTCCATGTGTTCCACGATCAGAAGCTCGCGAACCGTCTGGCGAATGAGAAGGATCGTGGCAAGATAGCTGCAGCCCTCAAGAGGCGAGTGAAATGAATGATGACACGTTCTACTTCAAGAACGGTCGGCAGGCTCGCTCTGTCGATGATCTTCTGCAGGTGGTCGAGTCTATGAACGATGAAGATTACTCGCACCATGTCAATGAGTTCAAGAATGATTTCGCGACATGGATCAGGCACACGCATGGTGATGGTCAGCTCGCTGACGAGGTGGCTGAGTGCATGGGCCGTGATGACGCGATCAATGCGCTTCGTCGTGCAGTGATCCTCGATGAGGCGCGCAGGTCGACTGGTGCGCAGCAGAGCGGTCAGGATGAGAAATCCGAGCAGGTTTCGCCTGTCCAAGTCTCTGCTCCGATGTATCCACGCGCGCAGGTCGATGAGGAACCGACGCAGGCTGAAGAAGCCGCAGAGGATGTTGGACCTCACATGGAAACCAAGCAGATGGCCTCACAGACGATCAAGCGCGTCGAACCGACGACTATTCAGCTGGACTCCCAGCCCAGACAGACGCTAAAACAGGCTGAGAAGCCGAAGGCAGTCCACAAGGAGTTCAGCGCGGGCGAGTTCTACACGGCGATCGCCATCTCTTTGGTGCTTGGGTTCGTCGTCGCTGCTCTCCTCTTCATGACCGTCCTGTCGGGATGGATTGTCGGGAGGTCCGGCTGATGGACACCACACCTGCCGCGGACTGGGTATTTGAGGTGTCATGGGAGGTCTGCAATAAGATCGGTGGCATCAATACAGTCATCGCCAGCAAGGCGCAGTCCATGCTCGAGCATTATCGCAATTATGTTCTCATCGGCCCGTATTTCAAGGATAAGTTCGAGGCGGAAGTCACGCCTGAGAAGCCGCCTGAGCCGATAGCGTCAGCGATCGCGGCGATGGGCGCAAAGGGTATCCCGTGCTTCTTTGGTCGTTGGCACATCAAGGGCAATCCATGGGTTATACTCATCGATACGCAGCCGCTCCTGCACGGAGTCAGCAGCATCAAGACTGATATGTGGAACACATTCAAGGTTGACTCGATATACTCGAATTTCGAGTTCGACGAGCCGATCTCTTGGGCTTGGGGCGCGGGCATGCTTCTACACGAGATCGCTTTGAAGACCACGCCGACACCGAAATTCGTGGCGCAATGCCACGAGTGGCTGGCGGGTCCGTGCGTCCTCTACCTCAAGAAGGTGAACGCGCCGTTCGCGACGGTCTTCACGACGCACGCGACGATTCTGGGGCGCACGATGGCCGCGGCAGGTATGGACTTGTATGCCATCCTCGATCAGGTCAACCCCGATGAAGAGGCGTACCGCCTGGGTGTGCAGGATAAGTTCACTCTTGAGCGTGCCTCGGCGCACGCCGCGGACGTCTTCACCACAGTCTCGGATATCACTGGCTTTGAGGCTGAGAAGCTGCTGGGCCGAAAGCCCGAAGTCCTCGTCTACAATGGCTTTGACGTGGATCGCTTCCCGACGATCGAGGAGACGAGCATCAATCATGTGCAGAACCTGGCGAAGCTCAAGGATTTCCTGACGTACACCTTCTTTCCGTACTATACCTTCGATCTTTCGCACACGCTCATCTTCTTCCTCCTCGCAAGATATGAGTACAAGAACAAGGGCATCGACGTGACCATAGAGGCGCTGGCGAGGCTCAATGAAGAGCTCAAGCAGAGCGGCAGCAACAAGACAGTGGTGTGTTTCTTCTATGTGCCTCAGCGCACGTATGGCATCAAGACTGAGCTTCTTGAGAACAAGAACATGTATCGCATGATCAGGTCGTACGTCGAGATGAAGTCCAAAGAGATCCAGAAGGTCATCATCGAGCATGTCATCTCGCAGAAGACGGATTCGACGATGAGTATCTGCGCGCAGGATTTCTTGCTTGATCTGCGAAAAGACACCAGGGGGTTTAAGAGGGTCGGTAATCCGCCGCTGTGCGTCTTCAACATCGGCGACGAGCATGATGACGCGATCGTCTCCAATCTGCTCCGTGTCGGGCTCGACAACAAGGAGGATGACCGTGTCAAGGCAATCCTGTTCCCCACGTATCTTGATGGCAATGACGGCATTCTGGGCATGAATGTGTACGAAACGATGTCTGGTTCCCATCTTGGCCTGTTCCCAAGCTATTATGAGCCTTGGGGCTATACTCCGGTCGAGTGCGCGGCCATGGGTGTCTCGTCGGTGACCAGTGATGTCTCTGGTTTCGGTAAGTTCATCCAGCCGCGTCTTCTGCCTCATGACTCAGGGATCTACATCCTTGAGCGTTTCAACAAGGACTGGGAGCAGACGGTGGAAGGCCTCAAGCGGCTGTTCCATCAGTATGTGGCGTTCGATCATTCGGAGCGCGTGCAGAACAAGATCAATGCCAAGAACCTGTCCTATTTGGCGGACTGGAAGCATATGGTGAAGAACTACATCGACGCGCATAATCTGGCGCTGGAGCGAAGGGACAATGGCTGAGCTCAGGAAGGATTACCTGCTCGACAGGTTCGTCATCATCGCGACGGAGCGGCACAAGAGGCCGCATCAGTTCAAGGCTGACAAGCCCTCGAGGGGCGACCTTGATTTCTTCGCCCCGGGCAATGAGCACCTCACGCCTCCCGAGATCTATCGGGTCCAGGACTCCAAAGGCCGCTGGAAGGTCCGCGTCTTCCCGAATAAGTATGCCTTCGTCTCGCCGATGTTCGAGGGGGCGAAGGTCGATCCGCGCACGGACAACACGTTCTTCACGTACGCGGACGCCATCGGCGCGCATGAGGTGGTCGTCGAGACTCCACTGCGCTCCAAGCAGCTGTGGGATCTCTCTGACGAGGAGGCCTTCGTCGTGTTCGACACCTTCGCCCAGCGTGTCGCTGCGCTCAGGCAGGATCCGGCGGTGAAGTATGTCTCTGTCTTCAAGAATAGCGGTCGTGACGCGGGGACGTCGATCCATCATTCGCATTCGCAGATCGTGGCGTACAATCTTGTGCCGCGCAGCATCCTTGCCCTTGAGGAGGCATGCAGATTGTTCCCTTATGATCCTTACACACGCATCATCGATGTCGAGCGGACGTCTCCGCGTCATATCCGCTCGTCAGCGCAGACGATCTCGTTCGCTCCGTACGCCTCGAGGTTCGAGCTTGAGGCGTGGGTGTTTCCGTTTCGTGACGTGCGGTGCCTCACCGATCTGAACGCTGAGGAACTCATGGATATGACCCGGCATATCATGGCTCTCTTGCGCAGTCTGCAAGCGATCACGGTGCCGTACAATATGGTCTTGGTGTCGGGGACGGATAAGGTGCGGTTCCATGTGCAGATCCTCCCTCGTTCGGCGATATGGGCTGGTTTCGAGATGGGAACTGAGACTTTCGTCAACGCTGTCACGCCTGAGGACGCGGCGTCTTTCTATCGAGGAGAGAATGTGAAATGACGGCATGTATTTAAATGCCTGTGGAGTGCGCAAAGCATGAAAGTCATCATACCGCTCGCGGGAAGGGGGACGCGTCTTCGTCCGCATACGCATACCAAGCCAAAGCCGCTGATGCACGTGGCTGGGCAGCCTGTGCTCGGTCACATCCTTGATTCGCTCAAGGGTCTGGACATCTCGTCGGTCTATTTCGCGACCGGCCATCTCAAGGAGCAGGTGGAGGAGTACGTCAAGACCAAGACTGGATTCAAGGCGGTCTTCCGTGAACAGAAAGTCATGGACGGAAGCGCGGGCGCCATCAGGTTGTTCAAGGACATAGTTGATGAGGATGTCTTGATCATCTTCGTGGACACCATCTTCGAGACTGATCTTTCGATCATCTCCGGCTTCAAGGATGACGGCATCATCTGGGTGAAGGAGGTCCAGGACTATCAGCGCTTCGGCGTCGTCGTCACGGGTCGTGATGGCACCATCAAGGACATGGTCGAGAAGCCGTCGGAGCCGATCTCAAGGCTCGCCAATATCGGTCTCTACTACATCAAGGATGCCAAGTTGATGTTCGAGTGCATCGAGGAGCTGTATCTCAAGGCCATGGTGCTCAAAGGGGAGTACTATCTTCCTGATGCGTTCAAGATGATGATCCAGAGGGGTCAGCGCTTCCGCGCCGTCGAGGTGGATGGCTGGTTCGATTGCGGCAAGTTCGAGACGCTTCTCGAGACGAACAGGATACTTCTTCAGCGCGATGGCAATGCGGTCCACGGATCGGTGTCGGGAAGCGTCATCCATGAGCCGGTCTACATCGAGAAGGACGCCATCATCGAGGATTCCGTCATCGGCCCCTTCGTGTCGGTGGCGGCCGGGGCGAAGATCACCGGGGCGATCATTCGCAACAGCATCGTCAATGAGGACGCGACGGTCAGGAATGTCAACCTTGACGAGTCCATCATCGGTTTCCAGGCGGTTGTCGAGGATAAGACGAGGAAGGTGAATGTGGGGGACCATTCCAGCGTGAGTTTCCATGGCGCATAGGATTATCCATCAGGTGAATGGCGCTTCGGTCGAGGGAAGCGGAGATGGAGCGTTCTTGCTGACGGACAAGCATGGTTCTTTTCTGTCCTTCGGCGATCCGAGCGACTCGCACGTCCAGGGATATTGTCAGTTCAGCCCGAATGAATGGGAGATGTACAAGACGATCGAGAACATCTCGATCGCGCCGAAGGCGACGACGATAGTCAACGACCTGACGTCGATCGAGCGCAGGGGTGATCGCTCGTCGGAGCGTTTCATCATGCATCCCAAGGGCTTTCTGTACATCCTCGATGATTACGCGGGTCTCGCGACGGTCGACCTTGATTTTAGGCGCATCTATGACTTCCATGACCAAGGAAGGGTCTATCGTGTGACGCAGGAGCCTGATGGTCTGCTTGTGGAGTACAAGAAGTTCACGGATGGATCGCTCTCGAGCCTGGACCACACCTATTATTTGTATGTCTTCGGCGCGGTCAATTTCACGCTTCGCGATGAGTGGATACCTGTTGAGTATCCGTATGATCTCAGACGGGGCACGACGACGCAGCGGTACGTGTATCGTGCGTTCGACATTCCTGTGCATAATAGGATCCGCCTCGCGTTCGCAGGCTCCCGCAATCCCCAACATGCGCGCCAGAATGCGAAGCAGGTGTTCCATAGCGCGGAGACGTATCGCGCGCAGGCAGAAAGGACGTGGAGCGACACGCTCACGAATCCTAGGGTTTCGCATAACGTCGCCATCAAGGCCCTCGATGATCTCTGTGTCGCGCTTCATGACAATCACGCGGGTGTCTTCGCGGGGCTTCCTTGGTTCTTCCATCTATGGGCGAGGGATGAGCTGATCTGTCTTGGCGCCCTCATCGCAGGCGGCAGGTATGATCTTGTCCGCTCCATCCTTGCAAGATACATGCACCGTTTCAAGCCTGATGGCAGGTTGCCGACGAGGTTTCCGCCCACCACGCTGGATTCGGCGGACGCGCCTGGATGGTTCTGCCTTCGCGCAAAGCAGTTTCTCTCAAAGCTCAAGGAGGAGGGGTTGCTGGAGAAGTATTATTCCACCGACGACCTCAAGCGGCTCTATTTCACCGTCGAGCGTTCGATAAGCAGGATCAACAGGTTCTATCTGCGTGATCACTTGGTCTATAGCGGGCCCCTGGAGACATGGATGGACACCTCGGTGGGCGACGACGCCAGGCAGGGCGCTTGTCTTGAGGTGCAGTTGCTGCACATCAGGATGTACGATCTTGCCGAGTGGCTGTGTTCCCATCTTGGTTTCGATGAGGCCGCAAGCTATCGCCATCTGCGCGGCCTGATGTTCGATGCGGTCCGCCAGCGTTTCAGGCATGGTCGCATCCTCGCGGATAGGATCGATGAGAGGGGTCCTGATCTTGTCGTGCGTCCCAACATCTTTCTGGCGCACTATATCTATCCGTACATATTCAGCAGCGCGGAGTGGAAGGTGTTCTTCGATGAGGCGCTCAAGGAGCTGTGGCTGCATTGGGGGGGCTTGAGCACGCTTCCGCGCAGCCATCCGTTGTTCGTCGACGAATATACGGGGGAGAACAATCGCAGCTATCATCATGGGGATTCCTGGTTCTTCATCAATAATATCGCGGCGCGCCAGATGGCGCTCGTCGACCTTCATGCCTTCAGGCCTAGGATAGACGCGATCCTTAAGGCGTCCGAGCAGGAGTTGCTCTTCTCGGGATTCGTCGGTCACGCAGCGGAGCTGAGCAGCGCGTGCAGGCTCGAGTCGAGCGGTTGCCGCGCTCAGGCGTGGAGCCTTGCCACGTTCGTCGATCTTGTCGATCTGCTCGACAATGGCATGCGTATGCACAGCCTCAAGTCGACCGTGGATTGATTTTTAAATGCCTTGTCGTTCCAAAGGAGCATGGAGTACGACGAGCTGATGCGGGCTGCCCAGAGTGTCTATGCTGAGCGCTTTCCGCTCACCACGAATTTTGAGCGGGCCATATTCTTCTCTTGGTATTGCGCGGTGAGGGATTGTCAGTTCTGTTACATGAGCACGCAGCCGAAGAAACCCGTCGCCGAGGCCAAGGAGGCTCGCAGGTCCATTCCGCCGATGCTTGCTGAGGCCCTCATCGCCAAGGTGATGCGTTGGGAAATCGGATTCATAAGCGGAGGCATCGGCGCGTTCACCTTCGAGGAGCTGTTGGATTTCATCAAGAAGCTCAATTCGATCTCCGCTCAGAAGCATTGGCTCAACATCGGCCCGATTCCAGCAAGACATCTCGAGCGCTTGGCTCCGCACATCAAGGGTGTGGTCGGAAGTGTCGAGACCCTCAATCCTTCGCTGCATGATCAGGTCTGCCCTTCAAAGCCCCTTCGGCCTTACCTGTCGATGTTCGACGACGCGACGCGCCTTGGCATCAGCAAGGCGATCTGCATCATTGTCGGTTTGGGAGAGTCGATCCAGGATGTCGGCATCACCAGTGATATCATCGCCAGATACGGCATCTCGAAAGCGCATGTCTATGGTCTTAATCCGGTTCCTGGTACTGCGCTTGGTCATCTTCCGCCGCCGACAAAGGAGTATCAGGCGGAGTGGATCGCGCGTCTTCGACTGGCTCATCCTGGATTGGACATCCAGTGCGGGATCTGGCAGGACAAGGTGGAGTATGTGGAGACTCTTCTGCGGGCGGGCGCGAATTCTATCAGCAAGTATCCTATCCTTCGAAGATTCAGCGACCCGGCGACGGTCATGATCAAGAGGCATGCTGATGCTGCGGGTCGACGCTTCACCGGCATCGTGGATGCGGTGCCCGATGTGGACTGGGATGGCCTGGTGGATGAATTGCCTTTCGATCCACAGACGAAGGTTGCGATGCGCCTTGCGGTGCGCAACTATGTGCGCGGCATGCTCACGGTTCGACCGTCGCGGGCTGTTCCTTGACGAAATCTGAGACGTAGAATCTGATCAGCACCAAAAGCATGGCCATGATGAGGGGGCCCAGGATGATACCGATGAATCCAAACAGACGGAGTCCTCCAAGCACACCGACGAGGATGACGGTGGGATGCACTCGTGATCGTGTGCCGATGAGACGTGGTTTGAGGAAGTTGTCCACGTTCATCACGATGACGAACGAGTAGATGAAGAAGATGATTGCGGTCGTCGTGTGCCCTACGCTGAACAGGTAGAGCCCTGCGGGCACGAAGATGAGGGGTGTTCCCGTCACGGGGATGAATGAGAAGAGTATCATCACGAAGGTCCAGAACAGTGCGTTGGGGATGCCTGCGGCGATCATGCCGAGGCCTCCGAGGCTTCCTTGGACGATGGCGGTCAGGACCTGTCCGTACAGGACGGCGTGCACCATGCTTCCAGTCTCCGAGAAGAGGCGTGCCTTGTAGTGTTTCTTGAGCGGCACGAGTTCTTTGATATCTTCGACCAGTTCTGATCCTCCTTTGAAGAGGTAGTAGAGGATGAAGAACATGACGAACATGCCGATGATTCCTTGGCTGACTGATCTGACTATGTTGAGTCCTTCAGTCTCTACTAGATACAGGAGTCCTCGCTGCACGAGATTGACGGTGTAGTGCGCCAGGTCGAATTCGATGCCGAACCATTCCTGCATGGTCGCCGACGCCGTGTCGAGGTAGACGCTCCCCACGCTTCCTTCCCGTGAGAAACTGACGATGACGTTCCCCATCTGTATGGCAAGGGACGAGAGGAGGAAGAGCAGAGGGAGTATGACGAGGATGAGGATGAAGAGCACGAGCACGCCGCTGCTCAGGCCCGGTCGTTTCGTGATTTTGACGAGCCAGCGGTACACAGGACGGAATACGTATGCCAGCACGAACGCCAGGACGATGTGAGTCAGGTACGGCACGGCGATCCAGAGCGCGAGGCCGAAGATGGCGAGCAGGATGACCAGGAATGTTACGCGTGATGCCTTCTCTCTGTCCATTATGGGTTCCGGCCATTCCCGCTTTAAAAATTTTCTGATGGCTCAGGTCGCAGTGAAGGATGGTTCACTCGTATCGCAGGCTGTCGACCGGGCGCTGCTTGCTCGCCTGGATGGCGGGAAGAAGTCCGGCGCCCGCGCCGACGAACAGGCCGAAGAGCAGGCATCCGATGATCAGCCATGCGGGAAAGACGGGTGCGAGCAGGCTGTAGCCGGCTTGGGCCGCGGCAACCCCTCCTGCGCTTGCGATGAGAAAGCCTAAGAATATGCCCAGCGCGGCGCCCACGATGCCGAGCAGACCAGCCTCGACGAGGAAGATGACTGCGATGTCGACGTTTCGCGCCCCGATGGCTTTGAGGATGCCGATCTCCTTGGTCCGCTCGAGCACGGCTGTGTACATGGTGTTGGCGATGTTGACTGCCGCGACGAACAGCGAGATGAGTGCGATGACGAACAGCGCGATGTTGAGTCCGCTGATGATGTTGGAGAACATCGCGATCAGCTCTTCGAAGGTCTGCGCGTAGAAGGTCTCCTGGCCTTTCTTCTCGCCGCGGTGTTTGGCCAGTTTGTCCTTGATCTTGTCGGCGAGGGCCTTGGTGTCCTCGTTCGCGGTCGAAGTCACGACGATCATGGCGTATTCGTCGCTGGCTCCCCAGATGCGATCGATGCCGTCCAGGGTCAGGTAGATGTTCTGGTCGTCAGAGGGATTTCCGACCTTTTCGTAGAAGCCGACGACTTCGACGTCGAATTCCTCGTTGATGGTCAGCCGATCGCCCAGGCGTACGGGGTTATCGAAGATCTTGTTGGGGAATTGGTAGCTGTATCCGACGACAGCTTTGAGGACGTCGCCGTTCTTGAGCTGTCTGCCTTGTTCGATCTTGACGGTGAGGAACTGTTCGATCAGAGGCAGCGTATCATCGATCGGATAGCCTGCGACGTAGACATACTTGGCCTTCCCAGGATCCTTGAAGGTGACTTTGGCGGTCTCGAATGACATCTTTGCGGCCTGGTCGACGCCGTTGATGCGGGAGATGAATCGGAAGTCGCTCTCGGTCAGTGCGAAGTTGCTTGATCCTGGCGGTCCGTTGCTCAAAGGCTGGATGATGACTTTGTTCGTCCCGAGCTCCGCCGCGAAGGTGTCTATGTACTGTTGCAGGCCTTGGCCGAAGCTGACGAGGGCGAAGATGGACATGATGCCGAGCATGATGGAAAGTATGCTGAGCGAGCTTCTGGTCTTGCGGTGGACCAGGTTGCTGATCGCGTATTTTGTGGTGTCTCGGTTCATTTTGAGTAGTTGAGGGCGTCGACGGGGTGCAGGCGCGATGCCCGCATGGCGGGGAATATTCCAGCGGCGAGGCCGATGATGAAGCTGCCGATCAGGGCCCCCAGGACGAGCGTGAGGCCGATGGATGCTTGGATGGTGTCTTGCTGGAGTTGGACTCTCGCGATCGCGGCAAGGCCTGCGGCGAGGCCCGATCCGAGCAGGACGCCGACGATCCCTCCGATGAGGCCGATGATACCGCTCTCGAATGCGAAGATCCAGAAGATGTCTGCGTTCCTGGCGCCGATTGCTTTCATGGTGCCGATCTCGCCGATGCGCTCGAGCACGGCCGTGTACATGGTGTTCATGATGCCGATGCCGCCGACGAGGATCGAGATGCTCGCGATGAGGATGACAAAGAGGTTGACTGCGAAAAGCGTGCTGTTGAGTCCTTCAAGCGCATTCTCGGGTGTCTGGACGCTGAAGTCTTCCTCTCCTTCTTTGACGTTGCGCTCGCTGCGCAAGGCGCGTTCGATGTCTGCTTGGACCTTGTCCATGTCAGCTCCCGCCTGGACCCGCAACCCTATGGCATCATATTCATCCTGAGGTTGCTTGAACAAAGCTCGTGCGACGTCTTCAGTCATCAGTATTGTGTTGTCGACGACAAAGCTTCCTCGCTTCTTGAGGATGCCGACCACGGTGAATTCTCTGCCTTCGATGCGCAGATTGCTGCCGATACGGACATCTTTGTCGAACCGGTCAGGATCGGTGTAATCATGCCCGACGACCACACGCGAGTCGTCGCCGTCACGCAGAAGCCTTCCTTCCTCTGCTTCATATCCGATGACATCGTAGAGGTCCTGGGCATATTTTCCGCTGGGGACGGTCGCCACGTATCCGAAGTATGCCTTGTCGTTGTAGATGACTTGTCCTGATTCGATGAGTCGTCCGATGGCGGTGTCGACGCCTTTGACTGAGCGGACACGCTGCAGGTCGTTTTTCGTCAGTGGGTTGACGACACCAGCTCCGGGCGGACCGAATCCTGCGCTCGCCGCGGATACAGTGATGGTATCCGCTCCGGCGAGATTGAACTGCCCCGTCACGAAGAGACGCAGGCCGTCACCGATGCCGATCAGAGCGATGACCGCGGTGATGCCGATGATCACGCCGATCATCGTCAGCCAGCTGCGAAGCCTCCTGCGGCGCAGGCTGTTCGCCGCGAGTTGGAAGTAGTCCGAAAGCATTGCTATCCGCGCTTGCGCTTGCGCAGTCTCCTCACGACGAAGAATCCCGCGACCAGCACGATGATGACCAGGACGACCATCCCTGTGGAGTTGCCGTTCTTGATGCCTGCTTCGGCGCTGCTGATGAGGCGCACGTGGATGCTGGTCTCTTGGCTGTACTCCGTGTTGAGCTGGTCGAGGTAGTGGATGCTGACGGGGATGTCGAACTCATCCGAGTTGGCCTTGATGGTTATCTTGAGCGTCTCGTAGTCGTCGCTGTCGATGTTGCCGATGTACTCGGATCTGCTGTTCGAGATCAGTTGATAGTCGTCAGATTCGGGCAGGTCCACCGAGAGCAGCTTCACCTGCGCAAGGCCTCTGTTGACGAATCGCATGGTGATGTCTCCTTGGCGATTGTCGCTGTAGAGGTCGACAGTATCAGTGTACGCCGAGATCATGCCGGGCGAATTCACAAGGAGCGCGATCTCGGTGGACGTGCTGAAGTCGTTTCCCTGCAGGTCGCTGTACGTCAGCGTGACGGGGATGCGATACACTCCGCTCGCCGCGTCGGGGTCGACCACGATGTCGTAGATGAGTGTCGCGTCCGCTCCCGGGTCGATGGTGTCGAAGCGTCGCTCAAGCGATCCTTTGATCGGCGCGAAGGGTACGCTTGTCGTGGTGCTTCCGACAGTACGGGTGGTCTGCAGCCTGAGGGCGATGTCGCGGAGCCTGCTGTCCGCCAGGTTCTTCAGGTGCAGCACGATCTGGGCTGTCCCTCCTGGATGGACTGGTGAGGGTTCCTGTTCTGCGTCGTCGATGATGAGCGCGGCGTCGTTGGTGACGATGTCGATGGCGAGCAGTCGTTCAGTGTATGAGTTGGTCGTTCCTTGCTTGAATCGAATCTTCACGTAGCTGGTGCCTTCGTCGGCGTTCTTGTCGACGCGCACCTTCCAGCGGCCCACATAGCTCTCGGCTCCGGGAAGGGAAGGCAGTGTCTTGATCGCGTCGACGCTGTTGTCGACGCTGAAGGGGTAGTTGTCCTGCATCTCGATGAGCACGTCTTTGGCGGATTGGCTGCCTGAGTTCGTCAGGATCACGTACACGGCGACCACGTCGCCAGGTTCGGGAGGGTTGGGTTCGTATCTGAGCAGCGTTGCGTCCAGCGCGACATTGTCGCCGACCAGGCTTCCTGTTCCGCGGTCCACCGCGTATGCGGGCAGTATCATGATGCTGAGCATCAATAGGGCGATGAGTATGTTCTTCTTCATGTTGCACCTCGTTGTTTGACGATCTGTCCGTCTTTGAGTACTTCGACGCGTTGTGCGTTTTTTGCCACGTTGGCGTCGTGAGTGACGAGGACTATGGTGGTCCCTTTCTCCTTGTGGAGCTTCTTGAGGAATTCCATCACGATGGTTCCGGTCGTGGAGTCCAGGTTTCCCGTGGGTTCGTCCGCAAGTATGACTTCGGGGTCGACGGCAAGCGCCCGGGCGATGGCGACGCGTTGCTGCTGTCCGCCTGAGAGTTCGGTGGGTTTGTGGTCCATGCGGTCGTCGAGGTCGACGATGCGCAGAAGATCGATGGCGCGGCGTCGGCGCTCTGCGGGTTCGATGTTCTGGAACGTCATGGGGAGCATGACATTCTCCAGGGCAGTCAGGGTATTGATGATGTTGAATTTCTGGAAGATGAATCCTATCTTGCGGCCTCTGATCTGCGCCAGTTCGCTCTCGGTCAGGTGCGAGATATCCTGGCCGTCAAGGTAGATGGCTCCTTTGCTGGGGATGTCCAGGCATCCGATCATGTTCATCGCGGTGCTCTTTCCCGATCCGCTTGGGCCCATGATGCTCAGGAATTCTCCGCGGCGAACTTCCAGGTCGAGTCCGCGCAGGGCGGTGACTTCCACTGCGCCCATGCGGTAGATCTTCCAGACGTCGGCCAGCCTGATGATTGCGCCGTTCGCTTTGGCTGTGTCCGCCTTCTTGGCGGGCTTGGTCGTCTTCTGCGTGGTTTTCTGTTTCATACGTACTTCCTCAGCTGACTTTCGGTCTCTTTGAGTATCTTTTTAATAGCTTTGCGGTTGGTTTCGATGTGAGGACTGTGCGAGAGCTCGAACAGGGTCCGGCGCAGGGTGTGTATCTCGGGCGAGAGCGGTCCGAACGGGACCTTGCCCGCCTTCATCTGCTGGAGCATGTCGATGAACATGGCTGAGTCTTTTTCGTCGTGGAACTGGCCGCAGTAGCGCATGCCTTCCATCATGCGGTCGATGATGTCGGTCATGTGCTTGTTGGCCTCTTCGAGCA
>JBDRLR010000015.1:0-2654 GCA_043812855.1 Nanobdellota archaeon
CACGCCAGGGTACTATAAGGATTGTGGGATATGTGCGCCTGATTCGCTCTGCGCCAAGATCCGTAATCCTTTGCAGTATGCCAAGCGTCGTGCCAAGCTTCTCAATCAGGTCAAGCCTAAGACGAGGAGGAAATCAGCAGATTTAAAAAAAGATTCTACTAATGAATCCTGATGCGCTTCGCCGTTTTGTGCTTGTTGGTTGTCTTGTCTCTGTTGGTGGTCTCGTGTGGCGGGTTCAATACGGGTTCGGGCCCTGTTTTTCAGTGTTCGGATGGCTCGTTTGTCCAGGATGTGGGGTCATGTCCTGGATTCGAGCCGGCCCCTAGTGAGCCGGATATTCCCTCTTCGGAGAATGTTTCGCTTCCCGTTCCGCCGCCTCCTCGGTCGCCTCCGCGCAATGTCACATTGCCACGGCAGAACGATTCTGTTCCTCTGGTCGTGCGTGACGCCACATACATCAACCTCAACGGGTGGTCTTTGGACGAGATCATTCTAGGTATGGCATCGTACAATGCCGAGCTCAATGGTGTGGTGGCGAACAAAGTGGTCTATGATGAGGTGAATCGCACGAGGTACAGTCTGGGTCGAACAGGTCCTTTCGTTGAGGATCCGTTCTATGTGTTGCGTCAGCCGTTCCAGAATGGTAATGTGGAGTATAGTTCTTTTCGTCTGCGTGTCGGTCTGCCGAATGAGCCTGCAGATTACGTGACGCTCATGGGTCGCAAGCACAACGACACGAAGTTCAAGCTCCTCTATCCTGAGGAGTGGGCGCGCTTCGACGCGATTGAGTGCACGAGGATATCGTCCTGTCGCAACATCGAGGCGGTGGAGTGCAGTCGGGATCAGCACAGGCTGTACATCTGGACGCATAAGACTCCTGGTGAGGGCTATACGGTGGACATCAGGTACACGATGCAGGCCTTGGATGATGGGCGGGAGGCGCTCACCACATTCGAGACGTTCTATTGCACCCCGATATGATTGGCTGTCTGGGCAGGTATGTGTTTGCGGACGGGGGAGTTTGTGAATATTTTGGTTGCCGCCCTTAAGCGCGAGCACTTGACGGGACAGAAGAGCGCAGACAAGGGGGTTGCCCCTGACAGGGATATGTCTGCATTCCATATGCGAAGAGGTGTGCGCAGAGCAGCAACTCTTTGAAATGAGTATTCTTCGAACTCTTGCCAGTGAAAACCTTTATAAATGGACTCTAGTTTCTGCGCGTCACATCATAACTGGTGGATTCGGTCGTGATGCGAAGCCTGAAAATGAACCATTTTCAGTACGCTGTTTAGATGCGTCTGTTTCTAAGCGGTGTCCTGGAGCAACACCATGCCAAAAGCCCACGCCCCTCGAAGCGGAAGTATGCAGTTCTGGCCCAGATCGCGCGCTAAGCGTAGCTTTGCTCGTGTCAGGTTCTGGCCGCAGCCTCAGGGGAAGGTGCAGGGTGTGCGCATGCTTGGTTTTGGCGCATATAAGGCGGGAATGACTCATGTGCTCGCTACTGACTCAAATAAGAATTCTCCGACACGCGGAGAGGATATTAGGATTCCAGTGACTATTATGGAGTGTCCGCCTTTGCGTCTTGCTGGCTGCAGGTTCTACAAGTCTTCGTCTCGGGACAGTAAGGCGATGACTGACTTGCTGTTCAAGTCCAAGAAGGAGCTTGCTCGCAGGGTCAATCTTCCAAAGACGTTTGCCGAAGCGGCGGATCTGGACAAGGTGGATCGTGCCACGGTGGACGACATTGTTCTTTTGGTGCATTCTCAGCCCGACTTGGCCCGCATCAAGAAGCGTCCCGAATTCTTTGAGATTCCTCTGACTGGATCCTTTGACGAGAAAGTCGCGTTTATTAAGGAGCATGCGAGCAAGGACTTGCCGGTCTCCCTCGCATTCGAGGAGGGAATCCTCGTTGATCTTCACGGGATAACCAAAGGCAAGGGTTTTCAGGGCCCGGTGAAGCGGTTCGGCATTGGTCTGAAGAAGCACAAGTCAGAGAAGGGTCGTCGCGCGCCAGGGTCCTTGGGTGGTTGGAGCGGGCAAGGGCACGTCATGTATCGCGTCGCCCATGCGGGTCAGATGGGGTTCTTTCAGCGTACGCAGATGAATTGTCAGATCTTGCAGATTGGTGATGATCCTTCGTTGGTCACTCCGAAGGGTGACTTCCTCAGGTATGGTCCGGTCCGAAACATGTATGTGATGATGCGTGGATCCGTTCCTGGTCCTTCCAAGAGATTCTTGGTCTTCAGTCACGCGGGTCGCGCGGTGGGCAAGCCTCAGCTGCCTACGATACAGATTATCGATAGGGGGTCCAAGCAATGAAGCTTAAGATCCTGGACACGCAGCGCAAAGAGACGGGTACCATCGATCTTCCCGCGCAGTTCTTTGAGCCGTTCAGGCCTGATTTGATCAAGCTTGGCGTCCTTGCGGTGCAGGCCAATGGTCGGCAGCCGTATGGTGCGAGTCCGGATGCGGGCATGAGGCATAGTGTCGAGGTCTCTCGGCGTAGGCGCAAGTATCGTGGCAGTTATGGGATAGGCATCTCTCGTGTTCCTCGCAAGATTCTCTCACGCAACGGGACCCGTATGAACTGGGTCGGCGCTGAGGCTCCAGGCATGGTTGGTGGTCGTCGTGCGCATCCGCCCAAGGCGGAGAAG
>JBDRLR010000016.1:0-7162 GCA_043812855.1 Nanobdellota archaeon
CAGCTGCTCGACGACAGCATCGACGCAGTCTTCGCAGACATCGCGGACGACGTCATCGGAGTCACCACGTACGACGCGACGAACGGTGAGTGGTACATCTACACGCCCGACGGCGACGACACGAACGACAACCTGCACGAGATGCTGCCCGGATGGGGATACTGGGTCCTGATGCGCAACGACACCGATCTTGTCATCGGCGGAAGCATGATGAGACCAGGTATCCTGCCTCCCTATAAACCCGTGAAGATGGGATGGAACCTCATCGGATACTACGGCGCTGACGGTCTTATAAGCTACAACGGCCCGGTCGGTGCCGGTGGGACCGCGGAGTGCAAGCTCTCATCCATCGGCGCGGACGTCTTCGACATCGGATTCAGCAGCCTGTGGACCTACTGGGAACCAGTCAATCCTGATCCATGGTTCGACCTGAGCGAATCCGATCGCATGGACCCTGGAGCAGGCTACTGGGTATTCGCCAACCAGGACGGAATCTACGCGCCCGTCACGACGTGCGACGTTTGAATGCGATTCCTTTTTTCTTTTCTCTTCAAGACCGACGGGATGACTCAGTCTCCCTTGACCTGGAACCCAGGATATGGCCGCCACGCCGCTAATGATTCCCGGCCGCTCACCATGACAAGTTCAGCCTTAATATAGCAAATGTTTAAATAGTCCTATTCTTTACCACTTATGGGGTGTGAAACAAGAAGCTTGTTGGGGGGATCCATGAGTTTGAAAGAAGTTTTGCGCGACACACACTATTGGCTCAAGCCTTCGCGTATACCTCTTGCTGCCGCGCTTCTCTTTCCCATCGCTTCGCCTGTATCTGCGCAGCCGACTCCCGGCGTCGTGACGTCAGGAACCGTAGAATCACTGGATGGAGACCGATTCGTGCTCTACTCAGGCCCCACATTCAGCATCCCCCGAGACACCGTCGACGTGATGGAAGGCCCCGGAGGCATCAAAGGATACTACATCATGATCGACGAATATCCTGGTCCTCTGGAACTGATTGCCAAGAACTTGGCAGGCGACATGATCGCGCACACCGCGGCCGGAACGACCTTCTACGCCACTGACCCACCGACCTATGACAATAATCTACGCTTCGAGGCCCAGCAAGTCGGCACCCCTTCACTTGAGACGCACGCCGAACCCAGACCATGGCCCAACCCATTCTCCCATCGCACCGCATGGGACATCGCGGCACCCGCCGGACACGACGCACAGATCAGAGCAAGCATCTACGACACTGCAGGAAGAGTGATACGCAATCTCTTCGAAGGCAGAGCCTATGGTCTGATGCGACTCGAATGGGATGGCAGGCGCGACGACGGAAGAGCGGCCGCATCAGGGATCTATCTCATCCACACCCGGGTCGACTGCGCAGACGAACAAGGCCAGCCCGTCTCGTTGCGAACCACGCAAAAGGTGGTGAAGCTCAAATGAAGATCCTCCTGCCAACTTTTGTCCTGCTGTTGTTGCTGACTGTCGGCATGGCTGTCGCAAAACCTGCGATACAGCAGATCCAGATAGTGCCCGGCGGCGAAGTCATGAACGAAGAGCCGACACCGGATGATGCGCAAGCGCCAGAAGATACCCTCAACCAGACCGAACCGACCCTGGATCATATCTTCACCGGAAACCAGACCATCGACCATCCACCCGTCGGACTCGTCCTCATCAACGACACGAACGCAAGCGATATGAGCGGAAGCGACGCGATCGAATTCCGACAGATGCCTGTGATCAGGCTGACGAACCTCGAACGTTCAGCGAAGGTGAATCTCAAGGAGTACATAGGTGACTACAAGGGACCTATCGACTGGACCGTGAGCGGTCAAGGCGTCATCGAAGCGCAGATAAAAGGGAACAACCTCTTCGTGTCCTACCAAGGAGACGATCCGAGCGCCGCTGAATGGATACAAGTCCAGGCGACCGCCAAGGGCGAGATCATCGCATCGCAAGAAGTGAGGGTCACCTACATCGATATCGATGAGGAAACCGCTCCGACCGCCGTGGACATGTCTGATCCTGACCTCTTGGGGAGCGGCATCTACGATACCTCCTCGTTCATGGCCGGCGCGTACACGACACGTATCATCGACATGGACGCAGGATGGAACCTGATATCGATACCCGTAGTCCCGGACAATGCAAGCATACCATCGATACTGGAGGACATCGAACCGTTTTACGATGCGGTCTATGCATACACCTATGACCGGTATGCCAACGAATGGCAAGCATACATCCCAGGCACAGGCATAGAGACGCTGCAAGCAGTCGACAACAGCATGGGCATCTGGGTGCACATGACCTGGCCTGCCCAACTTGAGGTGCATGGAAACGAAGTGCTCCAGGTCGAAATCGTGCTCAACCAAGGATGGAACCTCGTCGCGTATCCAGGAATCGACGGAGCGCGACCTTCCGACGTCTTCTCCAACGTGCTCGACCACATCCATACCGTCTACGAATATGACTTGGGATTCCCTGGACTGTGGAAGACCTACAGCCCGCAGATGCTGCCGTTCCTGGTGACTCTTCAATCAATGGAGTCAGGGAAGGGATACATGGTCTACGCCAAACAGCCCATGACCGTAGAGTTCAACGCAGCGGACAACACGTACATCCTTCTCCACCTGGACAACAACCAGAGGTACGACTCGAAATCCTATGTCAATCTCAACGGCGCAGCGATCGCCCAGATCGATGAGGAAGGAAACAGGAACTACTACCACGCAGACCTGATGCGCAACACGCGGATACTGACCGATGATCAGGGAGACGTGGTGTGGTCACAGGAATACTATCCCTTCGGCGAGCAAGGGCCATCAGATGGCACCGGAAACAGCGTCAAGTTCGGCGAGAAAGAATACGACTACGACACCAGGATGTACTACTACGGCGCCAGATACTATGACCCCTCCATCGGAAGGTTCATCCAGGCAGACACGTTCGACGGGGTCAAGACCGACACCCAGTCGCTCAACCGATATTCCTACGCGGCAAACAACCCTCTCATGTACACCGATCCCAGCGGCAATTCAAAACAAAAAGCAGATGAGGCGCCACGTCTGGTGTATTACTATAGTCCAAAACAAGGATCAGGCACGAATCCTGGGCAGCCGAACTCTTTTGGAAGAGGATATGCCATCGCGAATGGCGCCAATGAGATCGCAAGGAATGTCCTCATACTGTATTTTCCCATGACCCACTGGATGGACGACGTGAACAGCCAGCAGGGCGTGATCAACCAGCAATCACGGATGGGTTACTTCAGCAGAGTGAGATCCCTGTACACTGGCGCTTCGAACTTCCCCCCTTCAATCGGCTCAGTCCAACCGGCCAGCTCGGGACTGTTTGATGCGATAACGGCGAGGGACGTCGTCGCGGCGCTCATCGCCGGCGGACAGGAATTGACTGATGTGGACGCAGTCACCAAAGTGCTCCACGGGGATGACGGCGTCTCGGTACAGAGCGGAGAAGTCACGCAGTTCAAGACGTGGGCCATGCCGATCATCAAGTACGTGAAGGGGAACAAGGTCGGATTCACCACGTATTTCGGGAGCGGCACGATCGAGGAGATCGATCTTGATTCCATCACACTCACTCCCGAGCAGAGGCAAGCCATAGAGCGGGCCAAGGAACGATTCTACTCAGATGACAAATCAGAGGCTGAGAAGAAGCAAGCGGACAAGGACGCGAAGGCACAGGCGCAAGCGCGAAACGACAAGAACTCAAGAGAACAAGAGAGGATCGACGCGACCCCAGGACAGATGGCATCTGTCGATGATTCCCAAGGCATCATCCATTCGCCATATGTTGGACGAGGACCGATAGAGTGAAACCATGAGACGATATATGATAGCTGGACTTGCGGCATTGGCACTAGGCGGTGCCTCAGGCAGCGTCAGCTGTCGGGAATCGCAGGACCGAACGCCCGCCGCGATCGTCGAGCAAGCGCACTCATTCACCGGCCTTGAAGGGATGAGCGCAGTCCCACGGACGTCGAACGGACTGCCTGATCTTGAAGCGAGAACCATGCCGTTCTATTTCGCCATGAAGGTGTCAGACAAACTCGAGGACACGTACCTTGGCCGCTCAAGCGACACAGGTCTGACCGAGAGCAAAGCATCCATGGCATGGATAGGATTCATCACGCCAGACAGCCTCGAATCTCTTGCCCTGCCCTACTCCGACGAGAAGGGCAGACACGAGCTCGAGATCCTTCGAAACGGAACCGCATGGAACGACATCATCCAAGGCACGTCCAATTTCAGGGCGCCAGACCAGGTAGAGTACAGCCGCCTCATGATCGCAGGCAGGTCCCTGAATTCCTACCTGAAAACGGGAGGAGAAGACGCGCCCACCTACACGACATTCATCCCTGATACCTTGGTGGACGCAAAATACAATACTCTGCTGAGCCGACTCAGCGAATCGGACATTCCAACCTCGGCGTACACGCAAGGCGAAGGAGAGGGAGCGCTCAAAGCGTACATCCGGATACACCTCGCGGCCGAGGTGATGCGCAAGGAGAGGCTCAATGAAGCCGCCCGCCAAGGGATATCCCCTGCGGATGTCGACCCGAAATTCTACGTGGTCGTTGGATCAGAGCGTAGCGTAGAGAACGGCGATGCGGGCGTAGCCTTCACCCACTATGAGCTGACATACCAAGAGCCTGGGCGGCACCCCGAACAACGCGATCCAACGAACGAGGGCACATACTACTGACCATGAAATACGAAAGAATCATCGGACTGTGGCTCCTGTCCGTATTGGTCGTCTCTTCAGTCATGGCTTCAGGAAGCAACGTGCGCGACGCATCGCCGACGATCGCCAACATCAACGAGATCAAGAGCTCAGATCCCGACTACACAGGAAGCCTCCCTCTCGATTTCCCGCTGCTCAGCATACCCACACGAGGCACGAGCGTCCCGGTCGTCCTCACCTACTCGCAAGGCATACGCGTCGACCAGGAAGCCAGCTTCGTCGGACTCGGATTCAATCTCGGCATGGGCGCAGTCACCCGAGCGGTCGTGAACAAGCCGGACGACTCCCCGACTGGGCTGATGAACGGAAACGAAGAGGATGATTATCAGCAGGACTCCTACTTCTTCTCGGTCGGAAGCCAAGCAGGAAGGATAATCCTTGTCAGACAAGCAGGCACGTACGTCCCCGTGATGCAGTCCTGGCAACCGTGGGAGATCAGATATTACGATTCCGAAGGGAACATCTTCAGCGGCTCAGGCGGCATCGCGCGATGGGAGATAGCAAGCGACGACGGGACGACCTACGTCTTCGATCAACCCTCGATGACCCAGCAGGTCATCAATAACAGGTACACCTACACGAAGCGAAACTACAACGGTCAATGCCCTTATTCCATCAGATGCGGCGACCCGACCATCTGCGAACCCCAGGATTCCTGCGGCTGCTACGAATGCGCCGGACTCCCTTCATGCGCGGTGAGGACGGAATGCAACAACGGAATCGATGATGATGGCGACGGTTGTTTCGACATGAACGACAATGACTGCACGAGCACAAGAGATACCTCTGAAAGCGGAAGCAACTGTCCAAGAATCCCTGACGATAAGCCTATCCTGGAGTATGATTCAGTCACGCCAATCACGCCATACGACGTAGACATGCTCTACTCAGGCGACCTTCCCTCCCTCGCCATCGGAGGAGTATACTTAGTCAACGGCCACCCATGGCCCTTGCAGACCGCGTACTGCAACACATCAGGGACCCCTCCGCAGCAGATCATCTACGCCAACACCGCGGCGACGACCGTCCAGGATGAGATCGACACGTACCCGAACTCGTGGCTCCTCACGCAGATTCGATATCCTGATTACATCGATACGAACGACAATGCTGTACCTGACGACGAAGATTACGGCGACTGGGCGAAGATATCCTACACCATTACAGGCACGGAAAGCTTCTCGAGCACCAAGAGGATATCAACGCACGACGAGAACCCCGCGTTGGGAGTCGATATGACCCCCAAGTGCAGGAAGGCGCTCCTGGATCATCCGTTCCCGCAAGACGTCGCGTACTGGAGCGACACAGCAAACATATGGAATCTCGACTGCGAATTCAATGGTGGAGTCCCAAAGACGAACAGGTACAACTTCATCAGATACTCATGGGTCGATACCACCACGGACATGATCTACCTGAACAGCGTTGAGACCCCGACCCATATAGCCGAATTCGAGCTTGAGCCAAGGGACGACCTGATCAACAAGGACGGGCAGATAAGCACTATGGCTCGCAGGCTCAAGGATGCCAAGCTCAGGACCAAGATAGATGGATCCGTCATGAAGCAGGCAGACCTCATGTACGGATACGTGCTGGCGGACGCATACGACCGTCCTCCGAAACTGACACTCCTCGGTTTCAGCCAGTCAGCCAACGACGGCACCACAATGCCGGACACCACGTTCGAGTACGCCGAGAACCCCGAGCTCCACGAATACGCCTTCGACTGGTACGGATTCAACAACGGGATACTGACGAACACGAACGGCATCAATGACCACCACTCATCGAACGCACAGGCAAGCGCCTGGTCGCTCTCAGCCATCAATTACCCGTACGGCAGCAGGGCACAGATCGAATACGAACCCGCATCATTCGACTTTGTGCAGGACGAACCGGTCGCGCACACGCTGGGCGGCGGCATCATGGTGCACTCGATCACACGATACGACGGTCTCGATGCTGGAAGCACGGTGGAATACACGTACGAGAATTGCGCAGCGACACTCAAGCCAAGACTTACCAAAGGCATCATAAGCGCATTCACGAACATAGCCCCTGGGCTGAGGAACTACGTCGCCTGCGGTGTCGTCACGATCAATCTCCCCGGGGGAAAAGGCAAAGTCGTGCAGGAATACTCCTCGCCGCTCGACTACCCTGACACTGCCATCGATTCGACCGGAAATCCCCATGTCTCCATGGATGAGAAACGGGGGAACCTATTGTCTACGAAGCTCTACGACGCGCAAGGGAATCTCGTCGAGGAATCACAGAACCAATACGACACGGAACGCGTCGAGCACCGCGACGCATTCGACTCTTCCGACGGACTGCGTGAATGCACAGGAGAACCGCTCCCCTGCGGACTGAGAAGCTTCTCCAC
>JBDRLR010000017.1:0-2295 GCA_043812855.1 Nanobdellota archaeon
CTCTCCGATCTTGTCAGGGTCGAATTCCTTTCCGCTGTTGTAGGGGATGAGCAGGTCGCGTACCAGTGTCTTGATGTCCATGCCGATGCCGTAGTCGCGTACGCGCAGGACGAGGTGGTCGTCGGTGGTCTCAAGGTTGAAGCGGATGACACGACGGTGTTCGTATGGGGGGTAGCTGTCGAGGCCGTTCTGTCCCAGCTCTCGCAACGTGACGTGGCGGTCGCCGAATTGGTCTTTGATGGTCTTGTCGACGATTCCTGTGAAGAGCTTGTGCGTTGTGGCTTGTTCCCTTGTCTGCTCGATCATCTCTTCGATTTGTCCGTATCTGCCGAGGGGATCCGAGTCGTCGCCGTCGGGGAGAGTCTCGAGCATGCAGTTGAGGTCGCCGACGAGCTGCATCATCACGAGGTCTGAGAGGGGGACGGTCCATCGTGGGCTGCCGTTCTCGTCGCGGTCCATGCGCTCGAGTTCGACCTCGAGCGGGCTTCGCTCATCACCCATCAGGATCGCCTCCCAGGTCTCGTACGACTTGTTTGTACAGTGCGTCGTCGGTGAGGAAGCCGCTGGTCTGGCGGATCTCTTGTTCCACGTGTCTGCTGTCTTCGAGCTTGAGGCGCTTCTTGGTGGCTGGCAGGTTGAGGTAGCTTGCCGTGGCTAGGAAGACTTTGGCGGGGTCGAGGCTTCCTTGATTCAGGGGGTGGCTCGCATTAACATAGAGGATCTCGTCGTGGATCATCACAGGGTCGCGTCCCGGTTCGGTGGTCACCATCTGGATGCCTTGCACCGTGCCGCCTGTTGTTGCCGTCTTGGTCGCGATCAGATGGAGATTGGCGTAGGGAGCATCGTCTCCTCGTGTGGCCAGGTAGAAGTCGAGCACGCTCATCGCGGGTCCGCGGGTGGTGTTTGCGGCTATGGCTTGGGCGTCGTTGCCGAAGAGGTCTCTCCAGTAGATGAGTGATTGGTGGTTGGCGGCGAAGGTGGTCTGTGCGTATTTCGGGCCGAAGAACTTTTCGAATCTGTCGTGCAGTTCAGGGGTGACACAGTAGCGTTTTCCGTGGAGGAGCGCTTCCTTGATGCCGTCCAGGTTGGGGACATCCTTGATGCTTTCGATGGCGAACGCGGACATCAAGGAGGGGAAGAAGTTGATCATCTTCTGTCTGAATCCGTCGTCTTCGTCGGGTGCGTCCCGTATGCGTTGTTCGAGGGCTTTGAATGCTCCGACGACGCAGCGGTAGTAGTTCTCGTCGATCTTGAACTCGTCGCGTCCTTCCACGAGCTTTATGGCGGGAGGGAATGAGATGACGGTGCCGTAGTCGGTGCTGCTGAAGGTGCGCACGGGGACTCCTTGGGCGGTCAGGATGATCGTGGGCGTCCATGGTTCTCCTGCCTGCGGTGACTGCAGTTGTACGCCGACGTCCTGTGTGTACTTGCGTCCGTCGATCTCGAGCACGACGGGTGAGCTGTACCATTTGTCGCCGGTGCGGGCGTTGATGTGTCTTTTGTTGAGCTTGATGGTCGCGATGTATGCGGGGATCCGTTGGGTGTGGTGGCTGATGTATGCGTTGAGATTTGATTTGGGGATGCCTAGATTCGTGATGCGTACGCGGGTGCCGTGGCCGCGTGCTATCCTGTTGCGCCGTACACGCATCTGCAGGTTTCCGACATTGTCGTCTGTCGCGAAGAAGTCGAGGCTGTAGCTTTCTTTGCCATCGCAGGTGTCGAGCAGCACATGGGATTTTTCCGGGTTTCGTAGGCAGTAGTTGAATGTGCTCAGGAAGCCGACTCCGTAGCGTCCGATTTCCTCGATGCCTTCTTTCTCGGTGTTGAACGGTATGATGAGGAATCTGAATATGTCTTCGAGGCTCATGCCTCTGCCGTTGTCGCGTACGCTCAGTTGGGTGTGGCCTGCGCGGATGTCGACGACGTATTCCTCGGTCATGTCTTGCGGGCGCGCGTCGATGGCGTTGAGGATGACTTCGAGTGAGGGTCTGCTCCTTTCGTTGAATTGTTTGATGGCTTCCTCGCGCAGGAGTTTCTCTATGTATGCGATGTTCTGTTTCGCCTGGGTCTGGTCGATGTTGAATGCTCGTCCGTGCTTGATTGATTCCATGGCTCCTTCGAGCCGTGATTTGTGGAGCATGGATCCGATCCATGCGGACAGTGGCCCTTCGTACGTCGGGTGTTTCATTGGAGGGCCTCCGCGTACATGTCTTTGGTGATCTGGATGCTCATGTCAAGGAAGTCCTCTGCGCTCTTGATCGGTTGGACGTAGACTCCGCGCTCCTTCATGGCTTC
>JBDRLR010000018.1:0-3903 GCA_043812855.1 Nanobdellota archaeon
ATCTTTCCATGCATTTCTTGACATGATAGAATCCTGACTGACAGAATGTCTCATTCTCAGACCGGGATCTCACAAGCAGGTACAGGCTATCCGACCCAGACATTTCCTCTAGAATCGTGTCCGGGACCCTGACGCGATGGCACCGACGCTCAGGATGGCTGCGGCGAGCACGGCCCAGTTGGGGTCGGGGACGGCCCCGAGCACGAGTCTGCTTGCCAGCTTGACGATCCACAGCGTCACGGCGAAGTAGACGATGCCTGCGATGACCAGCATAGCTGAGCCCATCAGTGTTGCGAAGAGTCCTGCGAGAATGGTTGATTTCATGGATGCCATGGCGTCAAGAGTCTTGGTGTTGGATAAAAAGGTTGCGATGGTTGGGTCAAGACGAATCAATTGAGCGTGGGGAAGAGTACTGCGGAGGTTTGCCGCGCGGTCGCGGGAGGATCCTCGCATGCGTCGTATACGCTGCGCGTATCGCATGCTCGGGACTGCTCTCCAAGGCAGTACTCTTCTCGACAAAAACAGACGGGGCGATGGGCATAGGCATTGATGAGTGCCGTGCACAGTGGATGCTAGGGGTGCCTTTGGACCTGTTCTATCAGCATGGTGTGAAGCTTCTTGAGCGCGACCTTGTTGTCTTCCCACTTGAGCAGGCTCATGGCCGTGTCGTAGTCGCACCATTTCCAGTCGTCGTGTTCGGGGGAAGGATTGTTCTCGATCGTGATTGCTGCGTCCACAGGCACTTGCACTCCGTAGGTGTACATGGTCAGGCGCAGCGTGCGCCCGGGAAGGAACTCTTCCTGGTCGTATTGTACCAGGTTGACGTCTGGGATCACGCTGATGAATGCGTCCGTACCCATCTCCTCTCTGCATTCGCGGGCGAGGCACTCGAGCAGTGTCTCTCCCTCTTCAAGGCCTCCGCCGATGGGTTGCCAGAACGCGCCTCTCCAGGAAAGTCGGTGGAGAAGGAGATATTCGATGCGTCCATCGATGACGCGGTACACGATGGCGAGGACCTGTACGGGTAGCCGCATGATACTGTGGACGCGAATCGCTATTTAAGGGTTGCGTGTCCGTAGGGGTACGTAGAACGTAGAAGAAAAGAAAGAAAAGGAATCAGCAACAGCAGCAGTCTTTCTTCTTGGCTGGAGCCTTCTTAGCCGGAGCCTTCTTGGTCGTCTTCTTCATAGTATTCACCTCCTAGTCGTCGTCGAAGTCGAAATCATCGTCATCGTCGCCGTCTTCTCCCCATGTGTACATGTCCTGCATATCCGCACCCCCTGCCTCAGGTCTGTCCCTGCGCAGTGTAGTCGGCCAGCGTAGCGGTCCTTATTTAAATTCCTTTTGGTGGCTCACGAAGGTAGGCCAGAGAAGTGGACACGAGAGTATTTAAGAAGGCCTCAAGAGGGTCTAGATCGCGCCTTTGTCGATGCCGACCTGGACGAATTCGCGGTCGACGATGGTGATGCAGCCTTCCAGCTTCTCCTTGAGGTCTGGGTCGGTCGTCGCGCGGATGACCTGCTGCAGCACGTCGATGGCTTGTCGGAAGAGCCGGATGACGTCGCCTTCAAGCAGGTTGGTCTCCTGCAGGACCTGCACGAATGGTTTGTCGTTGACGAAGTCCCACACGAACTTGGCGAGGCGGTACACGACTTTGGGATCGATGGATTTGCGCACATACTCGTCTTCTTCAAGGAAGCGTAGGAGCTTCTTGTGGTAGTTCTCCTTTCCGCAGCGGGGGAATTTCTGGTCGGGCCGGGATTCGTAGCTGATCACGACGAGCAGCAGGATGATCTGCGCCTGGGTGAGCTTGGTCGTGTCCATGCCGAAGAAGATGTTGGAGATGACCAGCTCGTTGGAGTAGATGCCGCAGGCGAATTGCCCTTTGTACGTCAGCCCCTTCTCCTTGATGTATCCGAGCTTCTCGAGGATCTTGCGTTTGCGGTCGTACGATCGCCGCATGGTCGAGAAGGGGGCGTTCATGATCTTGGATCCGAATTTCTGGTAGTTGTCGAAGTTGCTCCGAAGGATGACTTCTATCTCGTCGAGGCTGTGGCTCCGCTCCATGTTCAGGATGGTGTTGAATCCAAGCTTGAATTGGCTCGTGATGGGCATACGGTCCTCTCCGGTGAAGCTCTTGACCTTGGCGACGTCGAAGGAGCGCCGGTCCACAAGGGAGATCACGTATCCTTCCTTGTCGATGCCTCGTCGGCCTGCCCTCCCGGCCAACTGGAAGTATTCTTTCGAGTTGAGGTATCGGAATGATATGCCGTCGTATTTCTCAAGGCTGTGGAAGATGACGCTGCGCGCGGGCATGTTGATGCCGACGGCGAACGTCTCGGTAGCGAAGAGGACCTTGATGAGTCCTGCTTCGAAGAGCTGTTCGACGAGTTCCTTGAGCTCGGGGAGCAGTCCTGCGTGGTGGACGCCTATGCCCTTTGGGAGGAGTTCTTTGAGCATGCGTGTGCTGTCCAGCAGTCGTATCTGTGAGTCCTGCTTGGCGAAGTGCTCTTGCATGATGCCAAGGACGCGTGAGCGGTCGGCAGGAGTCAGGAGGTCTCCTTTGGCCGCGAGTGTCTTGGCTAGTTTCTGGCTGTTGGCGCGGGAGAAGACGAAGTAGAGGACGGGGAGCCATTGCTTCTCGCGCACTTCCTCGATAAGGTCTAAGAAGTTCGGCGCTCGCGGAAGCTTCTTCTTGGGCATGCGTCCTCGTTGCGGATGCATCTGCTCGTAGTCGGGGTACTTGTCGAGCTGGACGTTCTCTTCGAGCTCCGCCATCGTCGTCATGCCGAGGACGGTGTCGTAGAAGTAGTGGGCCAGCGGCACGACGCGCACGCCGTGGAAGATGACTTGGGTCTCGTGGCCTTTGATGGTTCCCATCCAGTTGGCGAGCTGACGCGCGTTGGGGATCGTGGCGCTCAGGCATAGGAATCTGATGTCGCGGGGGCTGAAGATGATGGCCTCTTCCCAGACGTATCCGCGTTCGATGTCGTTGATGTAGTGCACTTCGTCGAAGATGACGTAGGATATGTCTTCCACGAACGGGTCGTGGGCGAGCAGCATGTTGCGGTAGATCTCGGTCGTCATGATGACGACCATGGCTCCGGGATTGATGACGACGTCTCCGGTCATCAGCCCGACGGCCTGCTTGCCGTATTCGCGCGTGAATTCCTTGAACTTCTGGTTCGAGAGCGCTTTGATGGGTGAGGTGTAGATGATGCGTTTGCCGACCTTGATGTCGCGGCCGACGAGGTAGTCTGCGATGAGGGTCTTTCCGGATCCTGTGGGTGCGGAGACGATGACGGTCTTGTGGGCGTCGAGCGCCGCGATTGCTTGTTCCTGGAATGGGTCCAGGGTGAATGATTTGTACTGCATGAGGTTGAAGGTGCGAAGTCCTTTAAATAGATGCATGTCGATGATCCTTTCTCGCGGCCCGGGTTGCTGCCCTTACGGGCGAGCGTCATCCAGACCAGAAGCGAGGCGACAAGGGGGTGTGTCGGGACTGCTGTTCCGACATAGGAAAATCTACGATTTTCCGTGGTCCCTCACAGGGATATGTCGCCAATGCATTGAAGCAGAAACCGGGAGCGGGGCAGCAACCCTGTGATCTGATGGGGGATGGTTTCACTCGACAACATAGATCCGCACCGCGGGGCTCCCGTAGAGAAGGGTCATGCCTACAGAGTCAGCCATCTCCTCCAAGGGAGTCTCGCCTCGCTCGAACATGATGTACTTGACGTGGTATTTGTCGATGTAGGCGGAGAGGTACGTCGCGTATTCGCTTGGAGCGATCGGCAGGCTGTCGGTGTTGCTGTGGATGAAGTCGCGGAAGGTGTATTCTGCGCTGAGCAGGTTCGTCTGGCTGTAGAGCCGGAAGTAGGGATAGTAGCTGTAGTCTTCGTA
>JBDRLR010000019.1:0-7282 GCA_043812855.1 Nanobdellota archaeon
CCTGACTTCATAGAAGTCAAGGGATACATGTTCGTTGGCGCCAGCCGTCAGCGTCTCAGCCTGAAGAACATGCCGTTTCATGAGGACGTCGTGGCCTTCACCGATGATCTGGCCAAGTATCTGCCTGGCTATGAGGTCGTCACGGACCACGCGCCGAGCCGCGTCGTCATGCTCGCCAAGAAGGAGTTCAGGAAGGATGGCAAGTGGTACACCTGGATCGACTTCAAGAAGTTCAAGGAGCTCGCGCTCAAGGGTGACGATTTCGGCGCGATGGATTACGTGGCCCGCACGCCCCGCGCCAGCTTCGCCAAGGACAATGTGCCTGACAAGGAGAATCCTGAGCTCGAGGATGATGTTGTTAAGGTGGGCGGGCTCTGATTATCTGATGCCGTGCTGCTCGCCTCGTCTTCTGGCTTTGTTGACTGACATTCCCCGGATTGGACGACCCCCTTGTCAGTTGTCCGCGATCGTTGTTGAGGCTCGCCCGTAAGCGCGGCATCGGCGCCGAACGACGCAATGCAAATCTTTAAATCCTGGCCCTGTTGACAGGCCCCGATGGAGTTCATCCCGATCATAGGCTACATTGCGGCGACCCTCACCACCTGGGGCTACATCCCGCAGATCAGAAAAGCGATCAAGACCAAGTCGACGGCCGACGTCTCCCTTCTCATGTTCGTGATGATCGGCGCTGGCGTCTTCCTGTGGCTTGTCTATGGTCTCTTCACGAAGTCAGGTCCGCTCGTCGTGGCGAACGCCTTGACGCTTGTCTTCATCCTGATAGTCTTGTTCCTCAAGCGCAAGTATGGGTGATTGACATCAAGAAGAAGTCGTGGGGTTGCATTGTCGAGGATGGATTTGATCTGCTTTCTGCGGTGGCGTTCGTGTCTTTGGGTCTGGTGGGACGTGAGATTTCGTATCAGGGTGGATTGTATTGGGGCTTCATGCTGTCCATCTTCTTGGTCTGCGCAGGTGTGATGAGTGTGGTCCTGCTTGTTTGGCGCAGGTCTTGGTGGAGGTTTTTCATCGCGTTCGGATTCGCTTCGACCTTTGTGTTTTCGGTACGGTTCGGCACCGCGGATTTCGTCTGGGTTGGCGCGTGTCTCGTTTTGGCAGTTCAGGTGCTGCGTGTCGCCCTGCATCGGTCTACTTGATCACGTCTCCCGCGCGCATGTACCACAGGTAGAAGTCGAATTCGCCCGCGCGCATCTTCGCTTTCTTGGCCAAGGCAAGGAAATCTTTCTCGATCAACAGGTACTGCCGCGGAGTCATGCTTTTCGGGATGGCGTCGAGCATTCCATGTTCATGCATGAGAAAGAGGATGTGGCGGTCAAGGACGGCCAGGTCTCCGTATCCGACGTTGCGCAGGAAGTGCGAAGCTTCCTTGTATCCGAATCCGACGATGTTGCGTGCCAGCCATGCCCTTGCGGCAGTCAGGTCGCCGAGCAGAGGCGTTACTTCGTCTTTGATGCGAAGGTGAGCGCGGTTCGCGACGATGAAGCGTGCCTTGTTGTTGTGGAAGCGGTGCTTGTTGGAGAGGATGGTATCGCGCACGGTCTCGAATGGCGCGCTTGAGAATCCGGCATAGCCTAGTTCTTCCTGGATGGCGCGTGACGTCCGTGATTTCGAGTTCGCGGCGAGCACGCAGAAGCACAGCTCAGAATACCATTCCTCGTTTCCGGCGTTTCGCAGCGCGTCGAACGCGGCCATCTTCGCGCGCACCTTCTCGCCGACTGCGCCGCGCGACAGCTGGAGCGCTTCGGCGACGAGCGTCTTCATCGGCTCCTTCCGACGCCGATGCGGTTGCACTCGCTTCGGATGGGGCATTTGCTGCACCAAGGCGATACGGGTGTGCACAGGTGCTGCCCGAACGCGACGAGCATGGAGTTGATCGTCTTCCAGTACGCGCGTGGAAGCTTTGAGCGTAGCCTCATCTCGGTCTCGTGCGGTGTCCGGGTCCGCACGTAGCCGAGGATGTTCATGATTCGGTGCACATGCGTGTCGACGCAGATTGCGTCGCGGTCGAACGCGATCGCCACCACGAGGTTGGCGGTCTTCCTCCCGACTCCTGGAAGCTTCACGAGTTCCTCGACGGTGTGAGGGATATCTCCGCCGTGCAGGTCGTCAAGTGCTATCTTGAGCTGTTTGAGATGTCTCGCCTTCGTCGGCGTGAATCCGACGGGGTGGATGAGCTTGGCGATCTGTGCTTCGCTCATTCGTGAGAGCGCGTCGATGGTTTCTGCCTTGGCGAAGAGCCGTTGTGCCGCCGCGGCGGTCGTCGCGTCCTTCGTCCGCGCAGAGAGGATCGTCGTCACGAGCACCTTGTAGGGATCGTTCGTCTGGATCTGGATGAGGTCGACGATGGGTACGTCGTAGTGCGCTACCTCTTTCTTGAGAATAGTATAGACACGGTCGATGTCGACTTGTTTCATAGCGTCGCGAGGATCTCTGCGCTGTGCCCCTCGACCTTCACCTTGTCGAACGCTTTCATCACGATGCCTTTCTCGTCGATGACGTACGTGGCTCGCGTGATGCCCATGAATATCTTGCCGTACATGGATTTCTGTCCCCAGACGTGGTACTTCTTGAGCACGTCGTGGCCTGGGTCGGACAGCAGCGTGAAAGGGAGCGAGTATTTCGTCCTGAATTTGACATGGCTCTCCGCGGAGTCCGCGCTCACGCCGATCACGACCGCTCCTTTCTTCTTGTACGTCGCGACGTCGTCGCGGAACGTGCACGCTTCCTTGGTGCATCCGGGCGTGTCGTCTTTAGGGTAGAAGTAGAGCACTACCTTTCGTCCGCGGTAGTCGGCGAGCGTGTGTCTCTTGCCGTCCTGGTCGCAGAGGGCGAAGTCCGGTGCCTTGCTTCCTTCCTTGAGCATCATCTCACCTGCGCGAAGAGCGTGTTGACCTTCTTCCAGTCGATGAACGCGAAGTACTTCTCGATGAATTCGGGTCGTTTCTGCTGGTATTGCAGGTAGTACGCGTGCTCCCAGACGTCGATGGTCAGGATCGGCGTGATGCCTTCGTTGATGGGGCTGTCCTGGTTGGCTGTGTTCATGATGGCGAGCTTGCAGTCCTTGATGACCAGCCATGTCCATCCGCTGCCAAAGAGGGAGGCCGCGCTCACGCTGAATGCGTCCTTGAATTTTTCGACGCTTCCCCAGCCGGTCATGATGGCCTGCTCGACGGGTCCGCCGATGGTTCCGTCGTTCTTGCCCAGCACGTTCCAGAAGAACGTGTGGTTCCACACGCCGCCGCCGAAGTTGCGCACCTTTCCTCGCAGTTCTGTGGGTACCGCCTCCGGGTGGCTGATGAGTTCTTTGACGCTCTTCTTCGCGAGCCCCTCGTGTCCTGCTAGGGCCGCGTTGAGCTTGTCGACGTATCCTTGGTGGTGTTTGCCGTGGTGGATGCGCATGGTGCGCTCGTCCACCCAGGGGTCGAGCGCGTCGTACGCGAAGGGGAGTGGTGCTAGCGTGTGTGTCATGGTCGCCTCATATCTTTCCGACCAGGTCCATGCCTGGCTTGAGTGTCTTCGCTCCGGGTTTCCATCGTGCGGGGCAGACTTCTCCGTCGTGGCCGCGTACGTATTGTGCTGCCTGCAGTTTTCGTATGATCTCATCGCTGCTGCGTCCGATGCTGTTGTCGTGGACATCCATCGCTTTGAGTACCCTGTCGGGGTCGATGATGAACGTGCCGCGAAGCGACAGCCCTTCTTCGGGGATGTAGGTGCCGAAGAGCTTGCAGATCGCGCCGGTCGGGTCGGCCATCATGGGGTAGTTGATCTTCTTGATGCTCGGTGAGTGGTCGTGCCATGCCTTGTGCACGAAGACGGTGTCGGTGCTCACGCTCAGCACTTCGGTGTCGAGCTTCTGGATTTCGGCGTACTGTTCTGCCAGGTCCTCAAGCTCAGTGGGGCACACGAAGGTGAAGTCGGCGGGGTAGAATGCCATGATGACCCATTTCCCTTTGTAGTCTGAAAGCGAGATTGTCTTCGTGTCGCCTTTGTGGAATGCCTGCGCTTTGAAGTCAGGCACCTTGTGTCCTACTTTGACGGTCTGTTCTTGTTCTGGTTCGGTGATGTGGTATTTTGCCATTGTGTTCCTCCTACATGTCGTATGTCAGCTTCACGCTGCCTTTCTTGATCGTGCATTGGCATGCCAGTCGGTTCCCATCTGGCATGGTCATGTCGCGCTCCGCTTCAGTCTTCTCGCTCAGGTTCTGCATCCCTTCGAGGACCTTGACTTCGCATGAGGCGCACAGGCCGTCCCTGCATCCGAAGGGCACTCCCATCGCTTCGCATGCCTCGTGGATGGATGTCCCATCGGGCACGTCCTTGTGTTGGTCGTTGACGGTTATGTGTGCCATCGTCGCGAGAATGATGAAGCCGCTGTGATTCGCTATAGTGAATCATCCGCCATATATAAAATTTGCGATGTCCTGTAGGTTACCGTCCAGTTCGCGCAGTTGCGTGATTCTTGTTGCTTGCCTGCGCCGTCCTTAAGGCTGAGCGTCATCAAGAGAAGAATGGGGGGTGACAAGGGGGACGCCCCGTCGGGGGTACGTCGCTCAACCACAATTCAGCGGACGCGAAGAGGACGGCGACCGATCAGAACTTCGCGATCTTCTTGAGCGCTCCTATGAGCGCGTCGATCTCCTGCTCGGTGTTGTACGCGTACATGCTGGCGCGCACGCTTCCTTTGATGTTGTGGGCGTTGAACCAGCTGTGTACGCAGTGCATTCCGCTGCGTACCATGATGTCTGAGGAGGAGTCCAGCATGCCTGCCACGTTGTGGGCGTCCATGCCATCGACGATAAACGAGCAGATGCCGCCGCGAAGCGAGGCGTCTGGTGGTCCGATGATCCTTATTTTCTTCATCCCGTTCAGTCCCGCGGTCAGTCGTGTGTTCAGCGCCGCTTCGTGCGCGTGCACATGCTTGCGCCCGATCTTCATGAGGTGCTCCGCGGCCACCCCGAGTCCGATGATTCCTGCGTAGTCTTGCAGGCCTGCCTCGAAGCGGTGCGGTAGGTCCTCGGGCACATAGCTATCTATCGTGCTGTCCTTGACGGTGTCGCCGCCGACGGTATATGCGCGCAGTCCAGCCAGCGCTTCTCGTTTGCCGTACAGCACGCCGGTGCCGCTTGGTCCCATCATCTTGTGTCCGGAGAACGCGAGGAAGTCGCAGTCGATCTCGCGCACGTCGACGTCCATGTGGGGTACGCTTTGCGCGGCGTCGATCAACGTCAATGCGCCTGCCTTGTGCGCGGCTCGCGCGATCTCTTTGACGGGGAACGTTACGCCGTCGAGGTTCGAGGTGTGCACGATGGACACGAGCCGTGTCTTCGCGCCAAGTTTGCTTGAGAAGTCGTCCATGTCGAAGGTGTTGTCCTTCTTGGTCTTGGTCACGACGACCTTGATTCCTTTCTCGTCGCGCAGTTTCAGCCAGCAGATGAGATTGCTGTTGTGTTCCTTGTCGGAGATCAGGACTTCGTCGCCGGCCTGAAGCGAAATGGAGTTGGCGACGAGGTTGATGCCTTCAGTCGTGTTGCGAAGGAAGATGATCTCTTCGCTGTGGCGTGCGTTGACCAGTTTCTTGATGCTGCCGCGTGCCCTCTCCACTTCAAGGTCGACTTTCTTTCCGAGTCGGTGTTGGCTGCGTGTTCCGCAGGCGGAGTACTGGGTGTAGTATGTGTTGAGCGCGTCGATGACGCACTGCGGTCGCAGGCTCATGCACGCGTTGTCCAGATAGGTGATCTTTCGAGAGAGGATGGGGAAGTCCGCGCGGATCTTCTCCACGTCCATCATTTCGCCTCCAGCTCTGCGTCGATGAGTGCGTAGAATGTCTTGGCTGGTTTGGGGCCGACGATGCGCTGCTCGCCGATGAAGAAGGTGGGTGTTCCCGCCACGCCTGCTTCGATGCCCATGAGAGTGTCGCTGTTGATCTCGGTGCGGTACTTCTCGCTCTTCATGCACGTGGTGAAGGCATCCATGTCAAGTCCTTCGTCGGAAGCCAGGGTGTAGAGCAGGTCCTCGGTCAGCTCGCTCTGGTGTGAAAAGACTAGGGTGTGGTATCCGTCGTACTTGCCTTGGTCGAATGCGCAGTTGGCTGCGAGCGCCGCGGGGTAGCTGATGGCGTGGCTTGGGATCTTGAAGTTCTTGAATTGGAAGTTGACGCGTCCGTCGTAGTGCTTGATGACTTCTTGGATCGTCCCTTCGGCATGTAGGGTGAATGGACAGGAGTAGCATCCGAATTCGATGATAGTCAGTTCGGCGTCGGGTGGTCCGATGATGGGGTCGTCGGCCTCTACTGTGGGCAGGGTGATGTTCTGTGGGATGTGGACGTCCACGTCGCTGGTTCCGGTGTATTGTCCGGTGGGGTCGAAGATGCAGAATCCGTCGGAGTCGGGTCCGTTGCAGTTGCCGTACTTGGCGTACTTGATGAGCCCATCGACGCTGATCCATGCGCTCCACACGAGCAGGACGAAGAAGATGATGGTGATGATCTTGTAGTATCGGTAGACTCCTTTGGCAAGGCCCGGTGAGACGCGCAGCAGCTTGCCGCTGATGGTCGAGCGGATGCGCTCGTCAAGGTTGCTTCTGCATTTGCGCAGGGTTACGGTCCGAAACAGGCATTCTAGGGCGTCGCGGGCCAGCCGTCTGTATTGGAGGCTGAAGACGCCAAGGATTGCGAAGATGGGCAGCGCCAGGATGCACAGGACCATGGTGCGTATGAACCCGCATTCTTTTTTAAAGCTTCTGATGACGAGTTCTATCGTCTGTACGCCCTGTGGCGGGTTTTTCCGCGCATATAGGTGTACTGCCAAAAAGCGGAAGTATTTGTCCGTCCTCCCAAATGTTTTTAAATTACCGACCGGTAACCTCAGCAGGCACGTCAGTGCTGGAGGTCGTGATTATGCTGGAGCTTACCGCTGACAATTTCAAGGAGAATATCGATAAGGACAAGGCGATCATCGTTGATTTCTGGGCCGCCTGGTGCGGTCCTTGCAGGATGATGGGTCCTGTCTTCGAGGAGTTGAGCAAGGAGTACAAGGATCTCACCTTCGCGAAGCTCGACACGGAGGCGCATGGACAGATCGCCGCGGCGAGCAACGTGAGAGGGATCCCTTGTCTGATCGTCTTCAAGAAGGGCAAGGAGGTCGACAGGATAGTCGGTTTCGCGCCGAAGCCTGCTCTCAAGGCGAAGATCGATGCGGCTCTTGCCAAGGCGAAGTGAGGTGATGTGGATGGCTGAGGGTGATGAGATTTCGGATGTCGTCCAGCGTGA
>JBDRLR010000020.1:0-2332 GCA_043812855.1 Nanobdellota archaeon
GAACTCAAGCCTGGTGCGACTGACCGCCCTCGTCAAGGAACCCTAGCGGAAGGTTTAAAAGGCGGCTTTTTCCCCGCAGACATCTAACGCCCCGTTAGTGTAGCCCGGCCAATCATTCCAGATTTTCGCGGCGGCCAAGCACAAGCTTCCCGCCAAAAACATCTGGGGACGTGGGTTCGAATCCCGCACGGGGCATTCACATCGCGAACGCCAGGGTCCAAAGAAATCTTTATATACCGTCGGGGCTCCCGTGACTGCATGGGAGGAACCTTATGAAGATTGCCATGCTCGATCTCAACCACATGACGTGCGGCGTGCACACGAACACGTGCCCCTTGAGCATCGGCCTCATCCAGAAATACACCACCGACCATGTCAAGGGCGATCTCGACTTCCGCATGTTCAAGGAGATCGGAAAACTCCAGGAGGCCCTCAAGACATGGGTCCCTGACGTGCTCGGCCTAGCACAGTACAGCTGGAACAGCGAACTCAACCTCTTCGGCGCCGGCCTTGCCAAGAAGATCAATCCTAAGGCAATCATCATCCTGGGAGGACCGAACCTCGACCTGACAGCACAGGCGAAGCTGGGCTTCTTGAGAGCCCACCCTGACGTGGACCTGTGCATCGAATTCGACGGCGAAGTCCCCTTCGCATCCATCGTGCAGAGCCTCATCGACGGCAAGAGCATCTCGCAAGTCAAGATAGACCCACCCGCCGGCGTGTACGCGCTGCATCCCAAGACGAAGGAGCTTTCGGACAAGCACGAGAAGCCTCCGAGGCTGATGTCGCTGGACGAATTCGGATCCGTGTACGCAGACGGCCTATTCGACGAATTCCTCGACGCAGGATACCACCCCTTCGTGCAGACCCACCGCGGATGCCCCTACGGATGCACCTTCTGCCACACGAGCAACGAATACTACAACAAGATGATGTTCCAGACGCCCGAAGTCTTCCGCCGCGACATGGAATACCTCGGCAAACGATTGGCGGGACGGCACGACGTCGTCCTGTACATCGCCAACACGAACATGAGCATGTTCAAAGAAGACATCGAGATCGCCAAAGTCATCAGGGCCACGCAGGAGAAATACGACTGGCCCAAATTCTTCAACGTGAACTCAGGCAAGATCCCGCACAAGCTCATCGAGATCCTCAAGATCATGAAGTTCCGCCCCGGCATCGCCCTTCAGACACTGACCCCTGAAGTGCTGCGCAATACGCACCGCATCAACATCCCCATCGAGAAATACAAAGCGTTCCAGGAAGAAGTGCTCAAGCAGACAGGAGAATCATCGGCGACCGAGCTGATCCTCTGCCTTGAAGGAGAGACGCGCGAAACATTCATGACCACGCTACGCACCGTCGTGAACAGCGGCGTGCAGCACATCGTCATCTACACCCTGATGAACCTGAGGGGAACACCGATTGCCACGCCAGAATACGCGGCGCACAACAAACATCTCATCCGCCACCGCATCGTACCCCGACAATTCAGCGAAATCGATGGACAGAAGGTCTTCGACACCGAAGAAGTCATCGTGGCCACCAAGACGATGTCATTCGAGGACTACCTGTTCCTTCGCGGAGTCTCATTCACCATCTCGACCATCTTCGGAAACTCCGAACTCGTGCCGCTCAAGCGATTCCTGCTTGACCACGGCGTCGACATGGCCCAATGGGTCTTCAACATCCACGAGAAGATGAGCAAATACAAGGCACTGTACCGACACTACGCAGAGTTCATGCAGGAGACCAAAGACGAACTCTTCCCCACACGAGAGGATCTGATCGCATACTACAGCGAACCGACCCACTATCAAGAATTGCTCGAAGGAAAAAGAGGAGACAACCTCATCCGAAAATACAAATCCGACGCGCAGAGCCAAGACTACCCTGAACTGCTCCACGTTGCGGTCGACGAGGCACGCGCACTCCTCGGCGACAAGATGGATCCGCGGACCGCGGAATCCGTGCTCAAAGACCTAACAACGTACCTTCTGACACGAGACATGCGACCGTTGCTCACGTCCTCGACGCGGCCAAAGGACCATACGATCACGCTGAAGCACGACGTCCCCACATGGCTGAGTGACGACGGAAAAGATGCATGCCTCGAAGAACTTGAAGGAACATACATCTACAATGTCGCGTATCATGAGAAGATCATGGAGACGCTCACACACTTCCTGGGCGCGAACAAAGACCCGAGCCTGTCGCTTGCCATCCTCTACCGCGACGGCTACATCCACGAATTCTGGCCAGCATGGCATGTGGTGAGCGCCAAGACCATCGAGAAGAAGATCACCGGATAGACAAAAACCTGGAGAGG
>JBDRLR010000021.1:0-3453 GCA_043812855.1 Nanobdellota archaeon
CGCAAACCGCTGAGCGACATCCATGTCCTTAGGATCCCACGACAAGGACCCGGACGGACTGCGCCGCTGCACATCAAAGTCCACTTACCCACCTCTTTTCCAGGCAATGACAAGTTTTTCTATATATACTTACTGATTTTCGGACCTCTGCTTCCCGCCCTTAAGGGCGAACACATGACACACAAAGATCACGCCGACAAGGGGGAAGCCCCATCCGGGGAATGTCGGCCTTCTAAGCTAGGGAACGTGCGAGCAGGGCGGGAACGGCGCAATCGGACGTAAAGATGACCTACTCGAACGGCACTTCAGACCAGACCTTCCACTCATTGGACGGACTGTACGCTCCGACGATGTAGTTCGGAGGGGCGCCATACCCATAACTTCCATGATACGCCTGACCAAAGGTCACCATCGGCTGATGCGGCGTCCACAAGCCGCTATGGATATTGGAGCCGAAGGCCCGCCACGTCTCATGAAGGATCCTGCCAGTGCCGAACTGCTCCTCCTCATGACCCTCAGAGACCAAATAGCCCTGCCAACCCTTCTGCTTCATCAGCTTGACGGCCTCCACGACTGGAAAGATACCCTGCCCTGGAGGCAAATGACCATGCGCGCCACTGGCGCTATCGACCGCCTGCACACCACCTATGAGATCCAGCTCGGGATCAGCCAGAGAATCTACCTGCTGCAAGTACCACTTGTTGAAGCGCACCCTTCGATGATCCTCAGACTCATGCGGATGCTCCCGCTTGAAATGATTCAACCACATGCCCAAATGAGAGGTGTCGAACATGCCCTTGATATGCTTCTTGGCAAGCTCCTCAGCCTCACCCTTCCCTAGGTCCGACCGATAGGCTTGGTTGTCGACCTCCATACCGAACTGATCCTTGACCCTCTTCTCTGTCATGAGTTCGACCATACGTTCCCTGGACTTGAGTATGAGCTCCTTGAACTCCTCAGGATGACCGCCGTAGGCGCCCGGCCAACCGAGCTCCGGACCGACATGGATGTCCTTTTTGGCATTCGGATTGTTCTCCTGCTCATTCAAGGCGAAGAGGGCAAGCTCAGCATAGCTGTCCACCGACTTCTTGAGGGCATAGTCTCCCAGGGTCTTGACATGCTCCAGATCATCGACGATCTGGGCGGCTTGGGCGTCCGCAGCCGATGAACCTTCATGGATGTGCTTGAAATTATGCTCCAAATCCTTGATGCGCTCCTCAATCAGCTGAGACGGCATCTTGTATTCGCCCACATTCTGGATAAACTGGTCGGTCCGACTATACCCCCTGACGATGGCTTCCTTCTGCATCATACCGCGTTTCGTCTCTTCAGGAATATTAGGATTGTTCTCAATCTCCTTGAAAGCCTTGAGCGCATCCCGAAGGGCCTGGTACTCCTTCATCTCCTGCTCATACGCACGACTGTAGTAAAGAGACTGACCTCTTGACTGCGTCAATCGAGTCTCCATCTGGAGACGGTACGCCCAACCCTCAGGAGTGAGATCAAGACCGGTGAGACGATTACGCTCCTCAGCCTCCTTGACCAAGTCATCCCAAGAGAGCCTACGCGTCTTGAACGACTGCGTATCGGAATCCCAAGCAGGCACCCGTCTTATGAGCGCCTCAGTGGGATCCTTCGGGTCAATGACGATCTTGTTTCCCGCATTGTCCATATAATCCCCAACCTGATAGGCGACCCCATGCTCATCCATACCTGACTCCTTGAACACATTCCACTCAGGCTCACGGATGATACTGCTCTTTCGGATGGCCGAGATGAGCTGGCCAGTCCTGTCATCGACCAGATACTTGGTGCCATACTGCTTCTCCGTGTCATACGCCTCGAACTTCGCACCCTTATTCCAAGGCGCATCATCGATCGTCCTTGAAAACTCCTGCGACCAGATATCCACGCCGCCGCCACCCGCGACGTCGACCGCGAAACGGATGGCGTCCTTGACCTCCTTGATATCCTCATACCGCTTATCCTCAGAGATGCTTCCACGCTGCATGTCGAATCCAGACATGTTCGTGATGCTGGCCGTCGGCATCTCGAATCCATCGATCTGCACACCCGCCGCCTGCGTCATCTCCTTGATGACCTGACGGATCTCCTTGCCATACGCCTTGGCGCGGCCGCCAATGGCCTGCTGGCTCGACGTATTGAGGACCAACTGGATATTCCCCGCGCCAGACCGAATCGCCGTCGTGATATTCTGCAAGATATGCATACCGCGCGGATCACGCTCAACGACCGTCTGCCCGATCTGACTCATCGGCAAGATCGGCTCCTGCAGCCTCGCATCCTCATGCTGCTGAGGAGTCAAAGAGACACTACCCGGCGCCGGACCCGCAGGCGTGAAATACTCCTTGCCGCCACCATACTTATCGATAGACTGATAGTAGCTAGGCAGGAAGTTAGGGATGTAATACGCCATGATGCATCCATGACAGTCTGATTTTAAAAAGGTTTGGGAACTGAGGGTTGTGCAGAACATTCCGATCCCATGCTGTTGCTGCCCTGCTCGCGTCCTCTCCTGTTCTTGCGAATCGACATGTCCCCGACAGGGACTACGGAAAATCGTAGATTTTCCTCTGTCGGAACATCAGTCCCGACATACCCCCTTGTCGATGGTAGGCAGGATTATCAACGCTCGCCCATAAGGGCAGCAACCCGAATACCTACTTGCCCGGAACCGAGGGGTGTCCAGAATCATTCCTATGCTCCCGCTCGCGACGCACTCAAGAGCAGGAGCGAATTCTCACGCAACCCGCACCACAGAACAAACATCCACAACATATATAATACGAGGGGACCCACCACGCACCACATGCGAGGTCCAACCATGAAAGCAACGCCTGTTCTCCTCATCGCCATCATCAGCATACTCATCATCTCCTGCGCAAAGCAGCCCGTGGCTCCGCAGGCACCAACCACATCCATAGATGCTGCAAGCGAGCCGGCCGACCTGTACTCCAACCTCGGAAGCACAGACAGCATCAGCGTCAACGGAGAACCCATCAGCAAGACCGAGATCGACGAGCAATACAATAGGCTGCCCGCAGAGATGCAGCGGACACCAAGCGAAGTCGCAGACAACATGATCGACGAGCGACTCGTCCTCCAGGACGCCGACGCACAAGGCGTGACGATCTCACCTGACGATGTCCACGCGTTCATCGAGAACATGCTCAACTACACCAACGAGACCCAAGACGGGCTCGACACCAAACTCGCGCAAGTCGGAAGCAGCCGCGCAGAATACGAAGACGCCGTGCGCAATATGCTGCGCATCGACAAGGTGCTGGCACAACAGACCCCGATCACAATGATCAGCGTGACCGACGATGAAGTCGTGGCATTCATCGCAGCCCATCCAGAGATATTCGAAGGGATCAACCCGGAGAACGACGCCGAATTCGACGCCTACATCCGTGAACAGGTCAGAAGCGA
>JBDRLR010000022.1:0-2707 GCA_043812855.1 Nanobdellota archaeon
TGGCAGGGGTCTGCGCATCAGAGCGCAGCAGGTCCTGCTTGGGTGTCAAGGCAGGTATGATGACTTGCTTGGACTGCTTCCATCCGATAGTCTGCTATGGCATTCCGTACGGTCCTGAGCGGTGCACCACGCAGGTGGGTAGTCTGTGGGTGGTTGATGCGTGCGAGCCCTGGACGTGGCAGCGCATACTTGATGTGTGTCCGTTGTATTGCCTGGAGGAGGCTGCGATGCAGGCTGCGTATGACGGGGACCTGGAGAAGGCGGGCGAGCTCTGTCAATCGTTCATGTTAGCCGACATGTCCCGTGTCGATTCGTGCCGCGCGAGAGTTGATCGTGTCCCTGAGGGCTATTCGGTGCCGCTCACGTCGTGAATGGTTTCTTTGAGGTCTGTTTCCCGTTGTCCTTCTGCTACGGGTGGACTGATGTCTGCGGTTTCTTGCGTATCATCTGCTGCGTGTCGTATTGGTATGAGGTCATTACGTTCTTTCGAGCGTCATCGCGCTGGGCGACGTTGATGGTCTCTGCGGGGTCTGTCTAGACGTGATGTCTAGAACAGTAATCCGTCTGTCATGCAGCTGACCGTTGTCTTGCCATCGCGGGTGTGCAGTCACGTGCTCTTCGTCCAGAACCATTCGAAGTACGCTTTGAATGAGTCCGCGATGGCTAGGCTGGTGATCTCGAATGCGAATGGTTTTTCTCCTTGCGGTATCGCGACGAGCGTGACGTCTTTGTAGACCATGACCCATGAAGGGCTTGCGATGTCGAAGGGCATCCGTCGCGCTTGGCATCCTGTGTAGCTGTTTCGGTTCTTGAGGATGTCGTCGCCAACGTCTTGTTGGTAGAGCATCCGGCATCGTATGCCTGATGCTGCGAGTCGCATGTGGTTCTTCTTCCAGAATGCGTGGTGGAATCCGGGCTGCTCGGCCGGCAGACCGTAGAGGACGACTTCGTCGCCCGCGTTGAGCTTGAGGTATCGGTTCTCGTATGCGGTCATCAGTCCTTTGAATCCTTCGAAGATGTTCGCTTCGCTCTTCTTTGCGAGCGTCTGTTTGAGCAGCAGTTCAGGTAGCATGTCCTGGACCTGCATCTTGTTCTGCGCCAGCCGTTTCTCTCTGCTCTCGATGTAGTCGAGCAGTCTGTTGGGCTGTTCGGCCTGGTAGTGTTTCGTCTTCTCTTTGGTGATGTAGGACACGAGGCCTTTCTCGATGAGCCGGTCAAGGATCCTGTAGATGATTGATTTGGTGATTCTCGACTTCTCAAGCACGGGTCCTATGGTTGTGCTGCCCAGTTCCAGGAGCGCGAGGTAGACTTTGATTTCGCCCTCGGTCAGGCCTGCTTCTTTGAGGGGTGCGACGTCCATAGAGAACATATTCCGCTTCCTGCTTAAAAATCTTCGCAAAAGGTGTACCTGTTATGGTATACCAAAACTTATCTAGTTGTAGTTACTAATAAGTAGTAGCAAAAAGAGTCTGTGAGGAACGGACGAGGTGGACGAAGATGGGAGACGAGAATAGGTCGGGGCGTGACCTTCCTGGTTTGGAGCGCATATTGGTCGCGTTGCCGCAGGTTGTTGCGGGGAAGGGTGTGTGGCAGAACAAGTTCCATGAGTTCGATGTGTACGGCCACACGATCGAGTATGTTCGTTGCGTCAAGGAGATGACGTCGGACATCGAGCTTGTGGTCGCGGGGTATCTGCACGACATCGGCAAGCCGGTCGTCGCCAAGCCGAAGTTCAAGGATGGGGTGCCGCAGCAGAACGATCAAGGGTTTCCGTATCATGAGTTCGATGATCATGAGCGGGTGGGTGAGGGCATGGTCCGTGCCATGCCTGCGCGGATGTTTGTGGACTTCGATCTGGACCAGGAGAGGATCGCAAGGCTTGTGGGGGCCCATTATCTGCCCATGCAGAACATCAAGAGGATGAGGAAGGCTGCGACGTATGACTCATTCGTCGAGCAGTATGGGATGCTTGGGCAAGCGTTGGATGCCACCTCTTTGTCGAGGGCGGACGTGATGACGATGTTCTTGGCGGACTGTCTCTCGAAGGGCAAGGGTTGCACGGACATCGACGAGCTGAGGTTGGCTCGGGACGTGATCCTTGGCGATGGCGATCAGCGGTTGCTCGCAAGTCTGTATGCGTTGCAGAAGAGGGGGTATGGTGGCAAGGAATAGGTTTGATGAGAGAAGAGGTGGATGAGGATGGCGATTAAGACGATACGTTCGGAGAGAAGGATAAGGCACATGATAGATGATCCTGTTTTTGCGGGATATGGATGGACTCCTGCTCATGCAGGATACAGGAAGGCAACAGCGTATCAGTACTACCGTAAGCTGTTCGTTGAGGACGCCGTTGCGCTAGGCTCGAGTGAGGATACGGTCCTGCAGAGTGGTCGTGAGGCTGCCGCGTTCTATGTGGCGAGTCTAGGCACTCCTGAAGAGGGCGAGGCAAGGTTGCCTCAAGTGCTTCGGACTCCTTGTGTCACTATGAAGATCGATGGGAAGTGGTACTCTGCCTTCGATGATAATCCTGATCCGCGCGAGAACATCATTCTGACGTGTCAGCATCGGTATCGTTCTGATGATCATAATTTTGATAAGTATGGATTTGAGCGTCCACTCTTGCGCCCTATGGATGATCCTCTTGTTCGTTTGGTTCTGGACCGCGCTGAGAATGGGTTGGCTCGCGTGGTCGAGGCTCCTCAAGAGA
>JBDRLR010000023.1:0-20837 GCA_043812855.1 Nanobdellota archaeon
GTTGCGAAGATGCCCCACGTGCAGCGTGGCGGACGGGTAGGGGTACATCTCGAGGCAGTAGAACTTTGGCTTGTCGTTTGGTGTGCTGGTGAAGATGCCTTCTTCGGCCCAGCGCGCCTGCCATTTGGGTTCGATGTCCTGGGGAGAGTAGCCTGGTTTGTCTGCCATCGCTTTGTGTGGGAATGTGCTTCCTTTTATGTGTGGTGGTGGCAAGGACAAGATAATTTATTGTCTATATAGCAAGTATATACTCCAAAAAAATTAACGGATTCAGAACTTCTTGAACTGCGCAGCGACCTCGAGCAGGTCGACGTGCCCCATGAAGAGCGCCCTGCAGCAGTAGCGTTCGAGGTCGAGGTCGTCCATGACTGCCTTTCGCTCCTCGCCTTTGGCGACCCGGGCGACATAACTCTCATGAAGATGGCCGACTGGTTTTCCGCAACTGAAGCATCTGACAGGTATGATCATGCCTTCTCGAAGTCTTGGTCCATTTATAAAGGTTTTGCGTGAAAAGGCTGTGTAGAACATTCTGGATAGATTGTTAAACCCACCCTGTTAGGGGTGGGGGAGAATCATTCAGGGTGATTCTCCGATGACGACAAAGCGACGACTCTTTAATAAGATTAGGGCTCATCTGCGCGCGGCGGGCGTGCCGCGCTACATTCAGCGACAGGGTGTGATGTGGTACACGACGGCCGAGCTCGTGCTCGGTCTGGCAGTGCGCGAAGCGTACCGGCTCAGCTATCGGCGCGCAGCAGCCTTTCTCGACGAGTATTATGGTTTGCGGCTGCATTGGACTACGTTGCAGAAGGCGGCTGCGCGCCTTCCGACGTGGTTCTGGCACCACGTCCTACGTGCCACGGCGCCAGGGTTCAGCCCTGTCGCCGCGGTCGACGGAACCGGGTACGCACGAGCGTGCCCGAGCGAGCATTACTTGCATCGCAAACGGCTGCGCGACGACTTCCCGAAAGACGAATACGGACAGCGTAACATCGTCGAGGCCGTCTTTCACAGCCTCAAAGCACGCTTTGGCGGTCACGTACGAGGCCGATCGGCCCGCACCGTGCGGGCTGAAATCATGATGAGACTCATCCTGCACAATATAAGAGTCCTGAAAATAGTTACTTTCTACTTACCCGCGTGAAAATAAGAAATGAACAATCATTAGCGCAGGGTTTACCGCCCTAGAATGCATATGAAACTGAAAAGAGGGTTCTTAGCAAATAAGCAGAGAGTTTTTATTCAAACCACAACATTCATATACGTATAGCTATTGCTAAGTAGTAACAATGAATCAGGCAAGAATTGGTGTCGCGGGATATTGCCCGCCAACAAAATATGATAAAAGAATGGCTTTGAAGTATTTGGAGAATGCTTTCGATAAAGTTGAGGTTGATTTTTCTGGCAGAGAAATTGTTATTGTTTCTGGCGCGACAAATGTTGGTGTCTTAGCTCAAGCATATCAGTTAGCAACAGACAGAGGATACAAAACAGGAGGAGTAACTTCTGAAAAAGCAGCTGAGTTTGAATTGTTTCCTATGACTGAAAAACCAATTATTGTTGGTAAAGATTGGGGGGCTGAAAGTCCAATATTTATCAATGGAATTGATGCAATAAAAGATGTTGATCCTGAAAAAGTAGTTGAATACATGAATCACCCGCATTATGGGCTTGATGCAATAGTAAGAATTGGTGTTGGTCCACAATCCATTCGAGAAGCAAACATGGTGCGTGAATTGGGAAGACCCGCATACGAATACGATCTACCTAAACTGGAATGAATTTGTTCTGTAAACGATATTGTGATTATTCACTCGACTGATAGGAATTAATCATTCTTAAGAATTTCTCATGTTTTTCTGGATTGAGTGACATAAGATCCAGATCATGTAGTCTTTGGATGTTTCTTCTTCTTGAGATGACAATATCTTTGAGTGGTTTGCAGTCATTGTATTCAATGTCTAACTTATCCAGACATCTCATGAATATATTCCTCTCTTGATCGTCTACTGCTGTAATGAATACTCTTCTGTGATGACATTCAGGTCTGAAGTTTATACATGATTCTGCAGCAATGATTCCTCGCATATAACTCTTAATCTCGACAATGGATCTGTGAGGCATCGAGAATGTCACTTCATTTACTAATTTTTGAAGGGTTTGCACAAACACAGGATCTCTTCGTTCAATGATCAGTGTCCCATTATTCTTGGGTATTTGATTCTGGGTTTGATTTACAAAAGATAATGTGGTGGGAAATCGTTTCTCATACACCACAGATGTGTTTGTCATCCAATAATCTATCAGTTCTTCTTTCAGAACTTGGTTCAGTTCATCTTTTTGTTTTGGAATATTGAGTTTGATATACCAATGCCACTCTTTTGAAGCTATTTTAAATTCTTCATCAAACCAGTTTAGAACTTGTTCCATTATTGTTGGTTGGCAGTTGCAGAATGTGATTGGCCCTCGCTGTGTCTTGCTCATTTCGCCTTGTAGCAATCCGAGAACTTCAAACGTTTCGGAATTAAGCTGAATCTCTTTAGGAACACTACCTATTCTCCTTCTTTTGCCCACATTTGAACCTGCCCAATTACTTACATTTGTAAGATAAGTCACAGAGTAAGTTCGATTTATGGATTGGATGTTAGTCCGATATGTATTGCCTTTCATTCCACTCACTATTGGATTCGGTATGAACTGTCTTAGATCTAATGTTTGTTGCATGATTGCCTCCGAAGAGAAATCTCTTACTCCGTGAAGAGATTTCTGCGTGGAGAAGTGTATCTTCAAGCGATTCTTCATAATAGATTGCAGTTACGAAGTGACGCAATCTAAATTTGGAAGATGAGCGTGATACACTTCGACAAAGTTAGATTTGGATAATTTAATACAATTTGCTCAAGATGTCCAGTGAATAAAATCGAAAATCCCCCAATATTCTCGGATTATCTGTAGCTTTTTTGACGTTTCGACCGCGCGTGTCCGTGGCTGTTGGGTTTTGCCGACTCCTTGCGTCTGATGTCTGCGACGAGCAGTTGTCGGTCGTATTCGATGAATACTGCTTTGAGCTTGCTGTCTTGCTCCACCAGCGCGCGTGCGATTGCAAGGCGTGCGGCTCCGGCTTGCGACGCGATGCCGCCACCGACGACGTTGATCATGATGTCGACGTCTTTGACACCGGAGAGGATGAGCGGTTCTTGGATGCGCATACGGTACATCGCGGGTTCGAAATTCTCGATTCGCACGCCGTTGATGGTGACGATTCCATTCCCTTTCCTGAGCGTGATACGCGCGATCGCCCTCTTCCTCTTTCCCGAAGTATTGATCGTGCTCATGCTTTTCCTCCGATGCGTCGGCAGAGTTCGCCGACCAGCATGTATTTCGAGTTGGGCAGCTTCTCGCTGGTGGCCTCTTCCATGCGGATCGCCTTGCCATCTTTGAATTCGTCGGGCACGCCCACGTGGCACATGATGCGCTTGTATGCGTCTCTGCCGCGTGTCTGCTTGTAGGGCAGCATGCCTCGGATGATGCGTCGCACGAACCGGTCGGGCTGTCTGATGTAGAACGGTCCTTTGAATGTTCCTAGGTTCCGTCTGCGGAACGTGGCGGCGATGATTCCGTACTTGTCGCCGGAGATGATCGCTTTCTCGCAGTTGATGATGTCGACTTTCTCGCCGAGGAGTGCCTGCTTGGCCGCGACTGTGGAGAATCGTCCGACGATGGTGTCCGTTGCGTCTATGATGATTGCCATGGTTATCCGAGGATCTTCACTCCTTGTCCTTTGGGGTTCTTCTGTACGAGTTCCATGATGGAAATCGCTTTTCCCGTCTCGTTGATCTTCTTGAACGCTGAATAGGAGAAGTGGTACGCCGCGACTTGGACGTTCTTTGACAACTCGCCCGTGCCCAGGACCTTGCCGGGGACGATGACGATGTCGTTGTCCTTGGCGTATTTCTCGATCTTATAGACGTTGACGGTGCGCATGCTACGCGTGGGCTTCTCCAGGTCGTCGGCGACCCTTCGCCAGATCTTGACGTTCTGCTGGCTGCTTGCCTTCTTGAGCTCCTGGATGAGCGTCGTCAACTGTCGGTTCTTTTCGTTTTCCATTGTTCTCGATGCGGGAGAAGGGGTTCGAACCCTCGCAGGCACTAAGCCACACGGCCCTCAACCGTGCCCGTTTGACCACTCCGGCACTCCCGCGTTATTGGCGGCCGTCCGCCCGAGCGCCCTTGATGACGTTCGCGATCAGATGCCGCCGGTGAAGCGTTACAATGCTGATATGAGTGACTCAAACTCCTTGATCTGGCCGTTGAATCGCTCGACTGCCGTCTCCACGATTTCCTGCGCGGTGATCTGACCCCATGGCTCCACCATGAAGACATAGTCTTTCTCCGCGAAGGAGACCTTGACGATGTCTTCGTGGATTCCCGCCACTGCGTCGATGAGTATGGGTGTGTTGATGAGTTTCTTGTCGATCTTCCCGTTCTTGTCCATGACTTGGCGGGGATACTTCTCTTGGTACGAGTCGAAGTCTTTGTGATTGTTGTTGACGGTGATGGTCGCGTCTCGGGTGTAGTGCACCAGGCCCGGACTCCACTTGGCGTGCTCTTTTCCCGTTCCTAGGATTCCCGTGGCTTCCAGCGCCAGTTCTTGGTTCTCCAGGAGCTTGACGATGGGGATATCGTCGAAGACGGGCTTGATCTTGGGGTCTTTGCTCTTGAGGTCCTTGCTGTACACCGTGCAGGGACCTTTGGCCTGCAGCGTGAATTTGAGCGCGATCTGAGGGTCTTCCATGTTGCGCTTGGTCTCGTCCTCTTCGTATTTGTACGATGAGAGGTCCGTTGTGAGTGGGATGAGTCCGATGCGGTGCGAGACGATCTCGTCGTACAGGATTGAGCTGTTGCTCCTGATCTCGACGTCTTCGATCGCCATGGTGGGTACCTCGTGGCTCATGTAGCGGCGCAGCGAGTTGGCGAACGGTGTCTCTGCGTCGCTGAGCAGGAATATGAATCGTGTCTTGTCCTTGTGCTGGATGGTCACGTCCATGATCTATACTCTCCTTCCTCGTTTTCCGCCTTTCTTCCGGCATCCGCCGTGCGGGACAGGCGTCACGTCTTCGATGTAGCCGATGCGAAGTCCCCTTCTGCTCAGGGCGCGCACGGCCGCTTGGGCTCCGGGTCCCGGATTCATGGGGCCGTTGTGGCCGCCTGGCGCCTTGATGCGCACGTGCACGCCGGTAAGGCCCTTGTCGAGCGCTTGCTCAGCCACTCGTTTGGCCGCCATCATCGCCGCGGTCGGGCTTGATTCGAGGCGGTCGGTCTTGACGACTTGTCCGCCGGATACCAGTCCGATGGTCTCGGTTCCGGTGATGTCGGTGATGTGGATGATCGTGTTGTTGTAGGATGAGTAGATGTGGGCGACTCCCCATCTTCCGTCTCGGGTGGTCGTGCGCATCATTTCTTGGTCTCCTTCTCGAGTTTGCCCATCTCAGTCTTGCCTTCTTCGATGATTTCTTTGACTTCGTCGTCGGTCGTCTCTTGTTCGAGCGTCTCGATCTCTTTCTCTTCGCCGGAGTCAAGCTTGCTGCTGATTTCCAGCGCTTCCTTCTCCTCGTCGGTGAGTATCTTCTCGTTTCCGCTCATCTTGCTCGCCACAGGCGCCTTTTCAGTCTCTGCTTCTTTGGTCGCGATGACGCGCTCAGGGTGGTCTTCGGAGAAGAATGGTGATCGTGAGACGAATCCGATGCTGTTCTGCTCGCTGACGGAGACGAGATAGCTCGGTACGGTCATGAGGTGGTCGCCGACGAGGACGTGACGATGGATGATCATCTGTCGTGCCTGCTTCGCGGTGCGTGCGTATCCTTTTCGGTGCAGGATGGTCTGCAGCCTTCGCTCGAGGACGTCTTTGGCGTCGAGGCTCAGCGTGTCGGACAGGGTCTGTCCTGGCTGGAGCATACCGAGGCGCACGAGGCGGTCGAGGACCTGTTTGCGTTCTTTTTCGGCCTGGGGTCCGGTGCGCGACGTCAGGGTCTTGACCTGCTCTTTGAATTTCTTGAGGACTGATTCCATCTTCCAGATCTCTTTCTTGTTGACGAGTCCGTACTCCTTGAGAAGATCTTTCTCTCTCACGATGCGGTCCTTGTTCCAAGGATGCATGGGTCTGAAGTATTTCTTCCGGATCTTCTTGATGTCTCCCATGGTGATTATTCCTTCTTCTTCTTGGCGACGCCTGTCGCTTTGCCTTTGTTCTTTCTGAAGTTTGACTTGGTGCGTTGTCCGCGCACGGGCAGGCCCCATTGGTGGCGCAGACCCTTGTATGATTTGATCTTTTTCATGCGTTTGACGTCGTTGTCTTGGGCGAAGATGAGGTCGGGTCCGATCAGATGGCCGGTCTCTGCGGTCTCGGGGTCCCATCTGCGATTGAAGAGCCATTCGGGCAGCCCGTATTTCTTGGGATTGACGACGACTTCGGTGAGATGGTCGACTTCGGTCTGGCTGAGGTCTCCTGCGCGCTTCTTGGTGTCCACGCCTGCGGCGATGCAGACTGCGTGTGCCATCATGACGCTGACTCCTTTGATCTTGCGCAGTGCGTACATGATGTGCTTTTCGCCTTTGACGTCGGTGTTGGCGATGCGGACGATGTGCCTGAAGTCTTGTTCTGCCATGCTAATCGACCGAGAAGTGTCTCTCGGCCCTCTACGCTCTTCACTCGGGCGCGTTTGAACGTGGGAGACAGGAACTGTTTATAAAGGTTTGGGGATGGCTAACATTAAATGTCATCTATATAGAAATCAATTATGCCGTTCTGTTCACGCTCAATCCTTAAATGCGCAATGATAATCCCCCTCAAAATGGATTACTTCGCCGACTTCAAAGGCTTCGCGATATTGCCTGGATTTCGCTTCGACTCGTATCGTCATGCGCGACCGGTGGATGTGGCCAGATCTCTGCTTGAAGGGTTGGATGGAGTCTATGTGGAGATCGGCAGCGATGGAGTAAGTGAATCTGAGTCGTTCGCCGCGGAATTGACCGTCGCTCATGGTGACCTTGACACACTGCTTCGCAACATCGACCCGGACTATATGTGGATAGATGTCTTGGATGGGGATCGCAGGATGTATGTCGTCCAACGTTTGGTCATCGGCGACCAGCAGATTTCTCAGATTGAGCGGCGGGTGGACCAGTGTATAGCTGCAGATAGATGATGTGAGACCTATCGCCTCTTGATGATGATGTCCTCTTCTTAACAACCATATAGAAAATATATCTGTGAAACGCTTAAGAATCATCTGATATTACCGCCAAGCATGGTTGTTGATCTTGAGCGATTGGTGGACCCCGGCAACTTCGACCTTGATCTGTTCCTGCGGGTGGCCGGCGATCATGAGACTGCGGCCAGGCTCCTTGGAAAAGCAGGAGGATATGCAGTCACTGATGATGCGCTCAAAGAGAGGTACTTGAGCCAGAGACAGAGCACGATGGGCACGAAAGGCCATGCAATCGAAGGTGATTACCTTCTGCACAGAGGCCTGATCGCCATGCCGAGATTCTTCATGTCATTTCCTGAGGTGGAGACTTTTGGCGATGTCAAGCCCTACTGCGCGGCAGAGTTGTCCGTTGTGCGTGGGAAGAGGGTTGTGTCGACATTGGCGTATATCGCAGGTACAAGGCACAATTCTGGGCTTGTGACGAGTGATGTGGTGTGGGATGACTATATGCGTGGAGTCTTCAATAGCACACCGTTCGAGGAAATCACTCGCTTGACGCTTCTCGCTCCGCCGTCGAAGGCGGACCAGTTTCGGGCGCAGGACTACACCTTCTATAGGGATCGTTGAAGCTGCGGGCAGAATCTACTTTTCTTTCTGTGATGGACGCTTGCGTCGAATCAGGTAGAGGATGTACCACACGATTGCGGCCATGATCGCCCATGGCAGGACGGCGAAGAGGAAGTAGAGCAGGGATTTGAGGCTGGCGACGAATGTCTTGACCAGGTCGCCGAATCCTAGGAACGACAGTCCCGCGAGGCTTGACGGTTTCTCGCGCAGCGTGAATTGTATGGTTGAGTATTCGACGGTCTGCTCGATGTTGGCGAGCGAGTCCTCAAGATATTTGATCTTTCGCTCCTGGTCGAAGATGGCGCTCTCCAAGCGGAGCTTCTCGTCAAGTGTTGGTCGCGCGGCGTACAGGCTTTCAAGTCGTTTGAGCCTCTCGCGCTCGACGACCAGTTCGATGTCGTTGTTCACGTACGTGCCTGTGATGTCGCGTGAGCTCTGCACGAATGATTGGACTTCTCCGGTGGCTTTCAGTTGTTCCACGACTGACGTGTACGCGTCGCTCGGGACGCGCATGTTGTAGGATCCTGATTTCGCTCCGTTGTTCTCTGCGATGTTCTCGCTGATGATGAAGCTCTTGGTGTCGTCGATGATTCTGTGTACGTGATCGTTGGTCTCATCGAACGTGCCGCGTCGCACTTGTGTCGCGAGCGTCGCGGAGTACGCGATCTTGCGGTCTTCGACCTCTGGTGCGAAGTCAGCCATGGCTTTCTGGTAGGTGTATGCCGAGCCTGCGCCAATGGAGTCGGTGGCATACGCCATGTTACGCGGTGCGAGGTTCATCGAAGACTGAATCCCGAAGAGGCCACTCGCAACGAAGAGGAAGAGGACGACGATTAGGATGCCCGCGATGCCGAATGCGTGCTCATGGACCCAGTCTTTGAAGGACATGCTCACCCTTGCTGTTTGCGCAATATAAATTTTTTGGTTATGATGGGCAAACAGGCGAGAGATTATGAAGATGGGGCGATAGGGGAGAATCGGACTCCCGTCTCAGGATCGCTGCGCTGACCTCAATTTCTTGTTGTCGGCTCCACAGTCCCGCATTCTACCATTGAACTACTATCGCCGTGCGCAGTGTGGAGTCCTCTCTCCTTTTAAAAGTATTGCCGCGGCCGCAAAGGTTAAATACCCCGCGGGAGAAACAAACCCGATGAGTAACCTCGATCAGACCGGACAGCATTTTCTCGTCGAGGATTCCATCATCTCGATGCTGATCGGCCACGCTCAGCTCCGAAAGAGGGACGTGGTGCTCGAGGTCGGGGCTGGCACGGGCAACATCACGCGCCGCCTCTGCAAGAAGTCACGGGTCATCGCGGTCGAGCGGGATTTCCAGCTGGCGCGCAGGCTCCAGTTCCCGAACACGAAGGTCATCGTGGATAACGCATTGGATCTCGTCTCCTCTGATTTCCAGAAGATGCATGGGTTCAACAAGGTGCTTGGCAACATCCCCTTCGCGATCGCCGAGCCTTTGTTCTGGAAGCTGCTCCGCCTTGACATCGACGGCGCGTATTTTGTGTGCAGCAAGTCGTTCTCGCAGCTGCTCAGGCAGGACACTAAGATCGGCCATCTCACCAACGCATTCTTTGACGTCACGCACGGCGCGGACGTGCCCAGGGAGTCTTTTGATCCTTGTCCCAAAGTGGACGCTTCGATCGTCGTCTTGAGCCGCAGAAGATCCCAGGATACCCGCCAGGCGCTGCTTAGAGTATTGGCGTTCAATGATCGGATGAAGATCAAGAATGTCTTGTCGAGGCTCGCTGAAGGGAAGGTCACCAAGGGCGAGATCAGAGATGAGCTCTCCGACGCTCCTGCGGCGGTATCGAAGACCCTGCGTCAGCTCTCCAACGTCGAGTTCTTGGTGGTGCAGAAGTATCTTGAGCGCAAGGGCTTCATTTCCGCAGCAGCCGACGTATCACGTTGAATCCTTTGCTCTTGTGCTTCTCGTGGATCTCGTAGAGGGCGACGACAAAGAGCGATTCCGACCATCCGAGTGGGTCGTTCTCGTTGTGCTGCGCGCTGTTGGAGAAGTACAGTTCGGGGATCGTGCCTTTCGTGTCGATCGTCTCCATGGCTTTCTTCTCGAACAGCTCCGCCTTCCTCTTGTCTCCGATCATGTCGTAGATGATGGCGAGCCATGAGAATCCGAACGTCCATTCTGCCTCTTCGCTGAGGCCGTCGGGGTTCTTGTTGTAGTACCAGTCGTTGCGGTACCGTATCGCTCCCCGCTTTCGCAGCAGATGGTATTCGACGTTCTCCAGGATGAGCGTACGTTGTCGCGGCGTCACGACGTTGTATGGCCAGATGAGCGAGAGAAGTGAGAGGTCTACAAAACGTGAGTTGGATTCTCTAGGCAGCAGTTCCCGCAGGGTCTTCGCGCCGTTGGCGATCATGTATTCGGGCACGATGACGTTGGTGTACTTCTTGATCATCCGCAGGCCCGCGAGGCACGCCCCGACGCTGGATGCGTGGACTTCTTCGTCGTTCTCCCACATGCCGTTGTCGGGGTCGCACCAGTATTGGACGCTGTCGAGGTAATGGACGAGTTTCTGCACGATCCGGATATCGTCGTCGGTCTCTAGTATCTTTCGGTTCTTGACCCCTTCCATCTCACCGATCTTGAAGAGGATGGCGCCGATCGCGTCGTTCTGCTTGTTCCCCCAGTCCTCCCAGAATTCGTCGAAGGTGTTGGGGTCGTATCGTGCGTGGATGTATTGGTAGCGGTGCTGCGGTTTCTCCTTGATGGCATAGTCGATCTTGTATTCGTGCTTCAGGAAGATGTTGAGGATGGCGCGGTATGTCCGATACACGACATCCCAATCGCCGATGACCTCGAACGCGAGGCATTCGTAGAAGTTGTCGCGCAGCCAGCTCTTGTTGTATCCTGTCGTGCTGTCCTTCTTTGACGCCGCGAAGAGTCCTGATTCGTATTCAAGGTCTCGAAGCAGCTTCGTGTGCTGCGCGAGCAGTTGCCGGTATCGTATTCGCTTCATGGCATCGTGGTCGCGATGTGGGCGCTGCCGAGGATCCCGAGGTCGCTTTTGGTGAGAAGGAATATAGGTACGTCTTCGCGGCTGCGCACGTAGGGTCCTTCGATGAATGTGCGCATGAACATGGCCTGTTTGAATTCGTCGACGAGTTTGGGCGCGATGCCGCCAGCGATGTAGATCTCTTCGGGCAAGAAGGCGAGGCTCGCGACGCGGATGTATCGTGCGCATTGCCGCACGAATTCGTTCACGGCGGATCGGCATGCCTTGTCCTTGCCTCGGTTGGTCGTGATGAATGCCGCTCGATGCTCGTCGGGTGTTCGCACGTACGCTCGGAACGCGCTGGTCTGTTTGCCCTCGTTGTGGTATTCGTAGAGAAGAACGATGCCTGAGCCGCTGCACAGATGCTCGAATTCGGCGTCCTGTTTGGTCGTCTTCTTGATGTATTCATGGAGTGATCGGTCAGTTGCGTTCTGGATGGTGAGTCCTGCGTGTCCCAGCTCGCTTGGGATGTACGTCCATCTGCGGCCGCCCGCGCTCGGGATGCGAAGGCCCTGTCCGATGCCGGTACCGAAGCCGACGACGAGCTTCTTTGCCGCGGTCTTGTGCGTTGAGTTCGCGGTGAGCGGAACGACCCATCGGGGATCCTTGTAGTCTATCAGGTCGAGGCTGGCCGCGTACGCGGTGAAGTCGTTGACGACCGTCACTCGATCGATGCCCAGCGCTTTGCTGACGTCCACCTCATCGATGACAAGATTGTTCTGGGAGCGCCGTACCACTCCGTTCTTCACGACACCTGCCGCGGCGATGCAGACGCTTTGGATCTTCATGCCGTCCTTTGCCGCGGAGTCCCGCAGGCTCAGCAGGTTTGGCGTGATGCTGCGGACACGTTGGGTGTCCATGATTTTGGAACTGTGGATGCGGATGCCTTTTGCGTCGCGTGTGCAGATGCTGAGCCTGCAGTTGGTGCCTCCGATGTCCGCCGCGATGACTGCATGCTCGCTCTTCTTGCTTGCCATGGATGTCCCTTCGCCGCATTGACTATAAAAAAGTGTTGGAATGGCGCATTAGAAACCTTTTTATACACCATTCGGCGAGACTCCACGGAAGGGGTGGGACGTACGCGTGTTCTCAAGGGGTGTGGGCGGTGAAGAAGACCAAGGTACTTGCCACGCTGGGACCTGCGTGCCAGACCCGCACGATGGTGCGCTCGCTGGTGGCTGCTGGCGTCGATGGATTCAGGATCAACACTGCCCATGGTGATTTCGAGCAGTATCGTTCTTGGCTTTCGCTGCTTCGCGCGGATCAGTCGTCCGCGGGTCTGCCTGTCGTCCTGGACATCAAGGGTCCTGATCTTCGTCTGCGAACATCCAAGGTCATACGGATCATCAAGGGTGACGTCTTCGATCTGGGCATGTCCTCCACTGATGTCTCTTTGGATTTCGACATCGTCAAGGATGTCGCGGTCGGCCAGCATGTCCTCATCGACAATGGCTCTTTGCGTACCAAGGTGGTCAAGAAGTCCTCGAACCTTCGCCTTGTGGCTCTCAGTGATGGTGTGTTGCGTCCCAACGCAGGAGTCAATATTCCTGGTGCCAGGCTGAGTATTCCTGACCTCTCGTCCAAGGATCGTCGTGCGCTCCAGTTCGCCAAGGTGCATCGGGTCCCCTACGTCGCCTTGTCATTCACCAGGTCCCGATCAGACGTTGCGCGTGTGCGTGCCTTGCTTCCTTCGTGGATTCGGGTCATTGCCAAGGTCGAGAATGCCCAAGGGGTGGAGAACATCGATGAGATCATCGATGCCTCTGACGGCGTCATGGTCGCGCGCGGCGATCTTGGCGTCGAGATCCCTGCGGAGCGCGTGCCTATCGTGCAGAAGGACATCATCCGAAAATGCAATCGGGCGGGCAAGCTTGCCATCACGGCGACGCAGATGCTCGAGAGCATGATCGAGCGGCCCAGGCCGACACGTGCTGAGACCAGTGACGTCGCCAACGCTATTCTTGATGGCACTGACGTTGTCATGCTCTCGGGTGAGACTGCGGTGGGCCGGTTTCCTGTTGATGCGGTCAAGGCGATGAGGGACGTCGCGGTCGCGACGGAGCCGTATTGCACGTCTGCCATCGAGAAGGGCGGTGAGGATGATTTCGCCTTTGAGTTCGGCAAGTTCATCCATGGTCTGAGCAGAAGCGACGGGATTTCCAAGATAGTCACCCTCACGCAAGGAGGCTACACGGCGAGGCTGATTTCGAGGTTCCGGCCTCAGGATCCTGTCATCGCCATCACGGACAATGAGGATGTGTGCGCGCAGCTTCGTCTGCTGTGGGGTATCTTGCCTGTGTTCGTGCCCAAGGGCCTCAGTCTCATGGCGGATATGTCCCGTCTGAGCAGGTTCTGTCTCAACAAGCGTCTTGTGGCGGCCAAGGAGACGATTCTGTTCTGCGCGGTGCGAAGCGACAGAGGCGATATCAAGACGCATATCGAGATCCATCATCTGCGAGGTTCACGATGAGGCTGGTGACGTATGAGTGTGTGCGGTTGCTCTCGCAGTTCGGGCTCGACGTGCCCTTCGGGTTCATCGTCAGCAAAGACCATCGGACCTCGTTTCGTGTTGCGGATCTTAAGGGTGATTTCGATCTGTGGCCGTTGAGTGCGGATTGTGAAGGGCCGAAAAGAACGGGGGCCCCAGGTCTTCGTGATGCTTTGCATGCGCTCTTCCGGACAAGTGCGGCGGATGAGGTCTTTGTCCAGCAGGCGGCGCCGCATCATACTGACTATGTTTCATTGTTCGTCTCGAGCGAGCATGCCTCGATCCGCGCGATGCGCGTGGAGGGAGCCAGACAGGCGACGGAAGCGTGGCGCGGCAGGACATTGCCTCCTGATGTCGATGCGCTGCGGTTCGCGCGCTCGGCGCCTCGCAGGATCGGATCGGTCGTCAAGAAGGTGTGCGAGTTGATGAGGTCGATGGGTGTGGTCCATGTGGACTTGCTTCTGGATGGATCAATGGTGGTTGGCGTACGCATGTCGGTTGATGATCTGGCCGCATCCCAGACGGTCTACGGCGCAGTCCGTGGACGGAACGTGATCCTCGAGGCAGGCCTGCGAGTCATGCAGTCTGATGGCACGGTGTCCCTCGTCACGTGGGGGTGTGGCGCGACGGTCATGGCGCAGGATGGTCTGGCGTTGTTCGGCCTTAGGCCATCAGTGATGATCCAGGTTCCTCGTTTCTGTTCTGCGGCGCATGCCGCGGAGTCCATCATGCTCGCGTATCGCAGCAGGGAGTCCGAGGCGGTGTTGTGCGCCTTGTTGCTCTCAAATGATCATCGTGCTCAGGTGTGCAAGGCTGTCGCCGATGCGCATCGGCCGTTCCGCAGGTTCCAGCCGCTGGTCATGTATCTTCCAGGGCACCGTGGCGACGATGTCAGGCCATGGTTTCCCTCGCCGATTCGCTTGGCGCGGTCGCTGCATGAGGCTGCCAGGATGGTGGGTGCATGACGTTCGCGATCCCTTCCAGGCCTAAGGTCCTTGTGCATCGAGGGGACGCCGAGTCGTGTCGCATTGTGCGTCGCGGCGCTGACGCGACGGTGTTGCATGATGGCGCCGTCTTGACGTCCGCTGCCCGCAAGGCCGATCTCGTTTTTTCCTTCCAGGCGGACGAGAAGTTCTGTCGGGATGCGATCAGCGCAGGTATCAGTGTCATCGTCGGCAATAAGATGGACTCGTTTTCGATGATGGACCTCTCTGCCAGGGCGAAGGATCGGGGGACTTTCCTTCTTGGGCCTGGGTCGATGGGTTTGGCGGTTCCTGGCATGTTCTGCGCGGGTGTCTTCCCATCTGATCTGATCGTGCGAGGCGACATAGGGGTGGTCGGGTTCTCGTCATCTGCGCTGGTCGAGACTCTCAACGAGATGAGAGTGGCTGGTATTGGCCAGAGCGCGGTCGTCCATCTTGGTTCGGCTCCGTTGCAGGGCGTCTCATTGCACGATGCCATCACAGCTTTGCAGGCGCATGCGGCTACGAAAGTGATTCTGGTGGTGTCTTCTCCTTGGCAATGCGTGGATCCAGTGGCGTGTGTTGGCAAGAAGCAGATGGTCGCCTTTGTTCCGGGTGCTTCAGGGTCAGGGCAGGGACAGGATTTGGGGCGTTGCTCCTCGCGCTCCGATCTCTTGCTGAGGTTCCGTGGTCAGAGAGTCAGGGCGTTCTCTTCGATGTGGGGGGTCTGCGCGCATCTGAGGAGCATAATGCCTAAATAAGAGTGTGTCTTTCTTCCACTATGACTCTGGTGATGTGCTTTGGCAGTTTTGATATCCTGCATGAGGGTCATCTGGACCTGTTCCGGCAGGCCGATGCGCTTGGGGATAGGCTTGTCGTCGTGGTGGCTCGGGACGCGACGATTATGGCGGTCAAGGGCCGGGCTCCGGTCCATGATGAAAAGGCGAGGCTGACCGCGGTCCGCGCAGCGCGGCATGTCGACGAGGCAGTTCTTGGAAATGATGGCGACAAGCATGACGTGATTCGCTCCGTGCGGCCGGACGTGGTGGCTTTGGGGTATGATCAGACGCGATTCATCAAGGGGCTGGAGTCGCTCGCCTTGACGACGGATCATCCTTTTCGCATCGTCCGTCTCTTGCCCTTCCACCCTCACATCTATAAATCTTCGAGGCTCCGCAAGGATTAAATAGTCGGTCGTCACGTATTCGGGCATGGCATGGCGCGACTTCATCAATCCAGGAAGGAAGTACATCGCGAGTTTCGTCTTCTTGATGATCATCATCGTCCTGACGGTCAGGTTCATCACAGGGAGTGTCTTCATCCAGGGTGACTTGTGGGGAAGCCTGCTGTACTTGCTCATTGTCGTCGTGGTGTTCTATGCGGTCTTCTGCTGGCTGGTCTTTGCGTGGAAGAGATTGACTCTTGTCGTCAAGAAGTGATGCGTCGTATCCAGTGCTGCACGGTGTTTCGCAGCTGGTCTTGCGCGCCGCGGAAGCCGTGGTCGCCTTCGATGAGCACGGCGGCAGATGATATGTGGCGGAATCGTGACGCGAGCATCCACAGCATTTCCATGACTGGTTTGATGGCGTATGGTTCGTTCCTGCCGAATACTGCGAGCACAGGGACTCGTATCGCACTATGCATCGTCAGCGATGTCTGATAGTTGAAGATGTTCCCTTCGATGCTTCGCGGGCTGTAGAGTTGATGGTATCGTGTCGCATCGAATGTGGTTCTGCAGGCGGCAGGCATGGTCGCGTGCGGCTTGCCTGCGTCGATGAGACGTTTGGCGGACTTCACGCATCGCTCGTATGCCGCTCCGATCTCTCGTCGTTTGATCGCGACGTCGTCGCAGGGAGCAAGCAGGATGAGTCCGCGCACGGCCCGGTTCTTCTTGCGTGCTTGGTAGTGCGTGACTTTTTGGCATCCGGTGCTGTGGCCGCTGAGGATGAAACGGGTGTAGCCGAGTCGCCGCATGGCTGTGATCGCTCCGTCGATGTCGTCGACGCAGTCGGTGAATCGTTCGTGGTCGGTCCCTCCGTAAGCGAGTGTGCGTCGGCTTCCGCGGAGTCGGTTGCGGTCTCCGCTGCCGTGCGTGTTGATGCTGATCGCGCCGACTCCTGCGTCGACGGATGCGCGCAGCACCTCAAGAGCGGTGTTGCTCCAGAAGAAGCTTCCCATGCCGTGGATGTGGATGACTGCGATGCGGCTGCGACGCGGAGGTTCTCGAAGGAATCCGCACAGCGCGATGCCTTTGGGGGTCTTGAATTGGAGCAAGGACCCATCTATGCGGGTTGGTGGCATCGTAGCCATCACACTCTCACGGTCAGTCGCTTGACATGGGGCGCGACGCGCCAGAGTTTCTTGTTGTCTTTCTTGCCTGCAGGGATGATGGCTCGTTTGTCCTTGAGGTCCTTGAGCCGTGACTGGACTTGGGCGGGGGAGAGGTGGAAGTATTCAGCCACTTCGTCATACGTCTTGGGTCCGGTCATGAAGTATTTGACCATCAACTGCTCTTCTTTGCTGAACATGCCCTCGAAACTCTTTCCTTTGCGGGCTTCGGGTTGCACGCGTCCTTTCTTGCGTTTCTCTTCGTAGGCTTCGACATCGATCTTGTTGAGCTGCAGGATCTCCCGCGCCCCCCAATACGTGATCTCGTAGTCTTCTTTCTTGAGGAGGGGATTCATGTCCTTGAATTTGCGGTGGTGAAAGTCGAAGAGCATCTCGGTGTATTCCAGGAGGCGTCGGGGGTTGCCGTCGGCGCAGAAGACGAGCAGCTCCAGCGCCTCGTCGGACAATTTGCCCGCGTATCCTCCGTGGACTCTGTCGTGAGAGAGCCTACGTCGGACGACTTCCTTCATTTCGTCGTCGTCGAGCACACGCAGCGTGACGACGCGGTTGCCGATACGCTCAAGGAATGCGGGCGTGACGTTGCGCAGCGTCTTGTCGATCTGTGCGACGATGATGCTTTTGATGCGTTGGCTGTTCTGGCTTTCCCATTTTCCTCGGGCCTCGAGGACGAGATTCTTGTCCGTCGCCTGGAACTCGTCGATGAGCAGCACAGGCGTCTTTTTCGGGAACTCACGGAACGTGATGCGGTCGAAGAAGTTGCGTTTGTTCTTGAGCTCCTCTTCCAGGTTGAAGTCCTTGGGCAGGTCCTGTGCGTCGAGATACACGAAGACGTGGTTCGGCAGCTCTCTTTGGAGCTTGAGCATAAGGGAGCTCTTTCCGGAGCCGGTCAGGCCGTTGAGGAAGCAGATGTCTCCTTTCTCGATGTAGTTGATCAGCTGTGAGAACTCCTCGCCAAGGCCGACGAGGTCGTCGTTTGGTCTGCAGTCGAGCGGGTTGCTGGAGAATCCGAGTTTCTCGAACCATGTCATCGCTATCATTTGAGACGGCGCTTATATAAATCTTGCGACTTGCAGGCTTAGTTGCAGATGGTGGGTTTGTGTGTGCCTGTGCCATAGGCGATGAGGCGCCAAGGGAGGTTACGGCGGGGCAGCGACACCTCGTTTGTCCGCCTGACAGCCTGCTGTGCCGACGTCCTGATGCAGTGCTGAGATGATGCTCTCATGCACTGATCAATCTGTTCCACGAGCTTTTTCTGCGCAATTCTTCAACACGAATTTGCTGCGAATCATTCACAAGCAGTTGCGCATTGAGATACCAACACAAATTATTCTGGATGAGTTGAGGATAAGGTGACCAACACGTTTACACTTCAATACATTCAATCCGGCTCTGTCCTACGTCTCTAGAAACCCCTCATTTCGTGATGCTGCGGAGCATCTTGCCTCCCTCGCGGTCCGGGAGAACTCGACGAGGGCACAACGAAGTGCCCTCGTCTGCAACGAATCCAAGGCAGAGTCACTACGCTTCGCCGCGTTCCCAGCCTCGCCTCCAGCGAGGCAACATCACCAGAAAGACGAGACGTAGGACAGAGCCATTCAATCCACAAAATACTTGTATTCTGTGTCATTACAGTTAACCTGTGAGCGTCACCGTAAGAACACGCAGTCTATGGTGCAGTAACTAAAAGTGAACTACACAAATGACATGCCTAGATCTCTATAAGCTTCCCTCATGAGACCATTTATTGCTTTGTCATTCATGTTTGCCGTCGTTCTTTGGACCGCTGCAAGAGCCCGAACCGCCTTGTGCAACTGCATAATCTGCTTTTCCATTTCCTTTTCGTCCATGGTACTCCCTCCAATAATGTCTGTTGAAGACATAATGACGAGGAGAGAGATATATAAAGATATTTGTAAAAGCGGCTTAGTTGCGGATGGCGGGTTTGCGTGTGCCTGTGCCATAGGCGATGAGGCGCCAAGGGAAGTTATGGCAAGTCAGCACAGGTGTTGTTCCCAGAGACCTCCTGCACTCCCGACGGACGCATCTTATCGGTAGCTCAGGCCCATGCTCTCGTCGACTTGCTCAGCGATGCGTTTCATGTCCGCGAAGATGCGGCTGACATCGTGTTCGACCTCTTCGATGGTGCGCTTGAGGCTGCGGTACCGAAGCGTGTACTCGCTTCCTTGGCGGACCAGAAGCCCTGCCTCCATGAGGTGATGCAGATGGTAGATGATCGCGGCGCGGGTGAGTCTGCATTCTCGTGCCAGATAGTCGCTTTTCACGCCATGGCGTTGGGGCTGTGCGCCAAGCACCAGCTGGAAGATGCGCAGAGGTATCTCCTCTTTGCTTCGTGGCGATGCCAGGCCGAATGATTCCCCTATCCACTCGATGTCCGAGGGGATGTCGCCTTCGTGCGGCGGGTCGAGTTTCTTGATCTGGATGGTCGTCATGATGGTGACGAACAGAGCAAGATATTTAAATATTACGCTTTATTTGTTGAATTGATGTTAAATTCAAAAACGTATGATTTGAATAATAGAAATGCTTATATAGCGCTCAAGACTTCCCAACCCTTGTCGTTGAGCTAAGGTTGACGGCGGTCTGCTCGAACGAAGACAGAGGAGGTGTACGCATGCAGATAGTACCATTGAAGGATAGGATTCTGGTCAAGCGCACTGAGGTGCAGGACAAGACGAAGGGTGGCATTTTCATCCCTGACGCGGCCAAGGAGAAGACCCACGAGGGGACAGTCCTGGCGGCGGGAGAGGGAGAGTACATGCCGCTCAAGAAGGGTGACCGCGTCCTCTATGAGAGTTTTGCGGGGACGGAAGTGAAGATGGATGGACAGACATTCTTGATCATGAATATCAAGGATGTTCTTGCGAAGATTGAATAGGTGATACTATGGCGAAACAGATCTTGTTCCGGGACGAAGCGAGAAAGAAGGTGATTGATGGCGTCAACAAGTTGGCGGATACGGTCAAGGTGACCTTGGGTCCTCAGGGGCGCAATGTCATCATCGACAAGGGCTATGGGAGCCCGACGATCACCAATGATGGTGTCACGATCGCAAAGGAGATCGATCTTGAGGATCCCTTCGAGAATCTCGGTGCGCAGCTCATCAAGGAGGTCGCGACCAAGACGCAGGACGTTGCGGGCGACGGCACGACCACGGCGACGGTGATGGCGCAGGCGATCATCCGCGAGGGTGTCAAGAACATCGCGGCCGGCGCCAATCCTATCGAGGTCAAGCGTGGCATCGATCGCGCGACGGCGGAAGTCGTCAAGTTCATCAAGGCGCAGAGCAAGGAGGTCAAGACGAAGGAGGACATCACGCATGTCGCCATCATCTCGGCCAACAATGATCCTGAGATAGGCAAGCTCATCGGTGACGCCATGGAGAAGGTAGGTCACAACGGAGTCATCACGGTCGAGGAGGCGAAGTCTATGGAGACGTCCCTTGACGTGGTCGAGGGTATGCAGTTCGATCGCGGATACATGAGTCCGTACATGGTGACTGATACGGAGAAGATGGAGGCGAACCTCGATGATGCCTATGTCCTCATCCATGATAAGAGGATCGCTTCGATGAAGCAGCTTGTTCCTGTGCTCGAACATGTCGCGCAGTCTGGAAGGCCTCTGCTCATCGTCTGTGAGGACTTGGAGGGTGAGGCGCTCGCGACCATCGTCCTCAATCTGCTCAGGGGCACCATCAAGGTCGTCGCGGTGAAGGCGCCTGGTTATGGTGATGATCAGCAGGAGATGCTCGCTGACATCGCCGTGCTCACGGGCGCGACGGTCATCTCTGAGGAGACCGGACTGAAGCTTGAGAACACTACTCCTGACATGCTTGGCGTCGCCAAGAAGGTGCGTGTCGACAAGGAGAAGACGATCATCGTGGAGGGAGCAGGCACTCCAGCGGACATCAAGAAGCGTGTCGCGCAGATCCAGTCCCAGATCAAGGCGTCCGATTCGGACTACGACAAGGAGGATCTGCAGAAGCGCCTTGCCCGCCTCAGCGGCGGTGTTGCCGTGATCAATATCGGTGCCGCGACGGAGACCGAGATGAAGGAGAAGAAGGCCCGTGTCGATGACGCCTTGCACGCGACGCGTGCGGCGGTCGAGGAGGGCGTCGTTCCCGGCGGTGGTGTCACCTTGCTGCGTGCCATAAGCGTCCT
>JBDRLR010000024.1:0-5004 GCA_043812855.1 Nanobdellota archaeon
CCTTGACCAGGACATACATATGGAAGACAAGGAACAATGCGCCAAGCAACAAGAGCAAGAATGCCTGCTGCAGCGACAATAAGACGACACCCGCGACGGACAAGACCATAAGAGACACCACAACGAGCGCCACGACATTGACGGGCCAGCGCGCCCACCGAACCGGAGACAAGGAGATCACTTGGCCATACGCCTCAGAGAATCGGCGCCAATGCATGACCGCAAGCGCAATCGACCAGACAAGACCATAGACCGCGCCCACCACGATGGCATCAAGCAGGAAGGTGACCAGGACCGTGCGCGACAACGAAGACCATATCCATATAGGCAGACCAACCATCGCGCCAACACCCATCATGAGCTTGGCGTCACCGCCACCCCACTGACCAGCATAATACATGATGCAGCCAAGACCGACACCAATACCCAGACCGAACAGGGATGAGACAATGAACGTCCACTGGGCAAAGACAATGGAATAGATAGCCGAAGACGCCAAGCCCACCGCGATGACCGCGTAACTGAGCCAATCAGGCACCTCCCTGGTACGGATATCATGGACGGCCGCGACGACCAGCGCAAGGAGAAGCAAGGCATGATTAAGAGGGATTGACATGGCATCGAAGAGAACCATGACCAGACGTCAGTGTCGCTCTATAAATAGTTTTTCCTACGATGAATACCTATAATAACCAGCGCTGACAACACACCAGCATGAGACTCACAAACATCCTAGCGCTCGTCGCCATCCTGGCCGTCGCTGCCTGCCAGACAGGCGACGACAGCACACCCTCCCCCAAAACCTATCCAGGCCTGTCCGAACTGGACTGGAAGACCATACCCGAGATCAACGCGAACTCTACGGCCGGCGACGAATACAACACCGCAGGCCGCGTCGTGAAAATCTACACTTGCCCACCCTGCCCGAAGGGCATGCTGTGCAGCACGTGCATGCGGGACAACATCGTCATCTCAATGTATCCTACGCTCCTCGAGGACTACGACCTCACGGAAGACGAGCTGATCATCTTCGCCGAGCGCCCCGACCAATTCGTCCTCGGCAAGACATACCACTTCTCCCTCCGCGTGACCGACGTGAGGACGACCGGCGCAGGACCCAACGACGTCGAACTGATTGGATACACGGAATGGAACCTGCCCTCAGACTGAGCCTGATGTGCCGGACGCCCAACAACAAGCTTTATAAACCCCCCGCTGTTCCTCGGACCTACCAGTGACTAATGAAGCCACGCGGCTTTCGGGCGCGGCCGAATGAGGTAACTTCTGTTACCGGAGGACACGATGGAAAAGATATTCGAAGCAGTCGAACTCGCCAACAAGACCGGCAAGATCGCAAAAGGAGTCAATGAAGTCACCAAGAACATCGAGCGCGGAAAGGCGAAGTTCGTCGTCGTGGCAAAGAACGTCAACCCGCCCGAAGTGACCATGCACATCCCGCTGCTCGCCAAGGAGAAAGGAATCCCCTGCGTAGAAGTCGACAGCAAAGAAGAGCTCGGCGCCGCCGCCGGACTGCCCTTGGGCAGCGCAGCGGTATGCATCATCGAACCAGGAGAAGCCAAGGACCTCATCAAGGAATTGGCGCAATAAGATGGCAGACGACAAGAAGAGACCCCAACAAAAGGAGGCCGAAGCGCCCGCCGAGACGAAAGGAGCAGTCACCTTCTCGGAAGCCGTGCCCGCACGCATCGAAGAGATCATGGGACGCACAGGCACACGCGGAGAGGCCATCCACATCAGAGTCAAAGTGCTCGACGGACGAGACAAGAACAAGACGCTCAGACGCAACGTCCGCGGACCCGTACAAGTCGGCGACATCCTGATGCTCCGTGAAACGGAAATGGAAGCGCGCACCCTGACAAAGGCGGGACGCGCAGGACACAGCTAAAAATGGCAACATGCAACTTTTGCGGAGAGACAATCCGCCCAGGAACAGGCAAGAAGTACATCAAGAACGACGGCAAGATATGGGACTTCTGCAGCTCAAAGTGCCAGAAGAACCAGGTCAAGCTCAAGCGCGTCAACCGAAACGTCAGGTGGACAAAGGCGGCTCACACTCTGAAACGGCAGGTGAAACCATGATAGAACGCACACTCGTGCTCGTCAAACCTGACGGAGTCCAACGAGGCCTCGTCGGAAAGATCCTCATGCGATTCGAAGACGCGGGCCTTAAGATCATCGGCATGAAGATGATCTGGGCGGACGAGACGTTCGCAAAGAAGCACTACACCGAGGATTTGGCGAAGCGCCGCGGCCAGAAAGTACGCGACATGATGGTCCAATTCCTGCAGCACGGACCCGTCGTTGCGTTCTGCCTGGAAGGTGTGCGCGCCATCGAGAACGTGCGCAAGATCGTCGGCAGCACCGAGCCCAGGGCGGCCGCACCGGGCACCATCCGAGGCGACTTCAGCCATGTATCATTCTCGTACTGCGACGACAAAGGACAGGTCGTCAAGAACCTGATCCACGCATCGAGCGACAAGAACGACGCAGAATCAGAAATCGCGCTGTGGTTCGACGCGAAGGATCTGCACACATACCGAACCGTGCATGATGTGCACATAACAGACTAGGTGAATATTCATGGCAAAAATGGTTGACAGAGTGATGGGCCTCGTCGGCAACCCAACACACATCAGGAACATCGCGATCTGCGCGCACATCGATCACGGAAAGACGACGTTCTCCGACAATCTGCTCGCAGGAGCAGGCATGCTCTCCGAGGACCTCGCAGGCAAGGCGTGCGTGCTGGACTTCAACGAAGACGAACAAGCGCGCGGAATCACCATCGACTCCGCCGCGGTGTCCATGGTCCACAAATTCAAGGACCAAGAATTCCTCATCAACCTCATCGACACGCCAGGACATGTCGACTTCGGAGGCGACGTCACGCGAGCCATGCGAGCGGTCGACGGAAGCATCGTACTCATCTGCGCCGTCGAAGGCATCATGCCGCAGACCGAGACGGTACTTCGACAATCATTGAAGGAGCGCGTCAAGCCCATCCTGTTCATCAACAAGGTAGACCGGCTGATCAAAGAGCTCAAGCTGACGCCCGAAGCGATGCAGGAGCGATTCGTCAAGAGCATCATGAACGTCAACAAGCTCATCCGCCACATCGCCGAAGAAGGATACGGCGAGAAATGGCAGGTCAACGTCGCCGACGGAAGCGTATGCTTCGGAAGCGCATTCCACAACTGGGCACTGTCACTAGACTACATGAAGCAGAACGGCATCACGTTCAAAGACGTCATCGAAGCGTACGAGAAGGAAGACTGGAAGACGCTCGCCAAGAAGGCGCCGCTGCACGAAGTCGTGCTCAACAGCGTCATCAAGCACCACCCCGACCCGGTCGTTGCGCAAAGATACCGCATCCCCAAGATATGGCACGGAGACATAGAGTCCCCCCTGGGGCAATCGCTGCTCAAGGCAGATCCCAATGGACCTCTCGCATTCGTGCTGACCAAAGTCATCGTGGACCCGCAAGCAGGAGAGATCTCAACTGGAAGACTGTTCTCCGGAACGCTCAAGAAGGGAGAGCAGATCTACCTGAACCGAGCCAAGCTCCACCAGAGGACGCAGCAAGTCTACATCTACAACGGCGCGAAGCGAGAGATCGTCGACAACGTCCCTGCAGGAAACATCGTCGGACTCGGCGGCCTCAAGAGCGCATACCCCGGCGAGACCGTCGCGAACGAAGAGATCGAACCATTCGAACTGATCACGCACCTCTTCGAGCCCGTCATGACCAAAGCGATCGAGGCCAAACGGCCCAGCGACCTGCCCAAACTCATCGACGTGCTGGTGCAAATCGGCAAGGAAGATCCAGGAATCGTCATCGAACTCAACCACGAGACCGGCGAACACCTGATGAGCGGCATGGGAGAGCTGCACCTTGAAGTCATCGAGAACCGCATCAAGAACAAGAAAGGAGTCGAGATCCAGTCCTCGCCACCCATCGTGGTGTACCGCGAGACGGTGACCAGGGGGAATTCATCGCCCGCCGAAGGAAAATCACCCAACAAGCACAACAAGCTGTACTTCCTGGTCGAGCCGCTCAGCGATGAGCTTGCGCAAGCCATCAAGGACAAGAAGATACACGACGGACGCATCAAGAAGAAGGACGAAGAGCTGTGGCACGCATGCGAAGACGCAGGCATGGACAGCAAGGCGTCACGCAAGGTGCGGGACGTCTACAAAGGGAACATGTTCGTGGATGGCACAAGAGGAATCGTGCACATCAACGAAATCCTCGAGATGGTCCTCGACATGTTCGAAGACGTCATGAACAAAGGACCCATCGCGAACGAACCCTGCTTCAAAGTCAAGGTGACCCTCGACGACGTGAAGCTGCACGAAGACGCCATCCACCGCGGACCCGCACAGTTGTACCCTGCGGTGCGCGACGGTATCCGGACCGCCATGCTCGACGCCAACCCTGTGATCTACGAGCCATTGCAGACATTGCAGTTCGAAGCTCCCGACGAATACATGGGCGAACTGTCGAAGCTCGTGCAGAACAAGCGCGGACAGCTGTTGGACATGCAGCAGGAAGGCAACCAAGTCGTCGTGAAGGCGAAACTGCCCGTCGGCGAGATGTTCGGCCTGTCATCCGATCTGCGATCGGCAACCGGCGGACGAGGCAACTTCTTCGTCGTCGACCAGACGTTCGAGCGACTGCCCGGCGAGCTGCAGGAGAAGGTCGTAGGAATCATCAGAAGCCGCAAAGGCCTGAAGATGACCGACGCCGGCGCGCAGCGTGCGTGAATTTCCATTTCTTTTTCTTCTCTTCTTCTGACTTGCTCTGGACAGACATTTTTCGTGACAATCATCAAAAGACATTTAAACTACAACACATTTTAGAACTACAATGGGAGCGCAGATGACGACCATGAGCAAGAACGGACAGATCGTGATACCCGCCGAGATACGCAAATCCGCCAAGATCAAAGAGCACGACCAATTCCTCGTCATCAATGACGGAAA
>JBDRLR010000025.1:0-3086 GCA_043812855.1 Nanobdellota archaeon
GCGCACCGCCCCTTCCCGTTCCAGTTTCTTGATGTTGTACTGTAGCGTGGTGGTGGGCTGTTGCGTCTTCTTGGCCATCCGCGACAGCTGCGGTGTGCAGTATCCATCCCGAAGCAGCCTGATCAGCTGCGGTCCGATGTCCTTCATAATGTTGAAGAATATTCAAGAATTTATATAATTTGTGGTAGATATTGGGATAATTTCTCAGTATATATTTGAGTGTGCGCAATCTCTCGCGGAGGAGGTGATGCATATGGAAATGGACATAGACGAGAAACTATCCAAGCCCTTAGGTATTGGGTTCGATGATGTGTGGACCTTCCTTCATGAGTACATACGGCCTGACAGGAGTGAGGGTAGCGCGACCCCTGACTTGACGTTCAGTCTTGGTCATGTTGATCTGATCCCGCAGATAGGTGAGATGGTGCGACGTGTCGGGGACGACCCGGTCTGTCTGATCGAGGGATGCACCTCGCCGACCAATGGTCGGGCGCTCGACAGGTTCCTGCGAAGGCATGGCGCCACGAGGCCGACGGTCCACGCCATTGATTTGATCGACGTGAAGTCCATATTCGCGGAGCACGGGATCGATATGCCTGACATGGCATTCCACGTCGCGGATGCCAGAGATCTCTCGGGGCTATTTTCTGCGGGGAGTGTGGATGTCGTCGCTCAGGACTTCCTGCTGAACTGCGCGCCATACGCTACTCATTCTCCGATAATGCGTGAGGCGAATCGGGTGATGGGTCCAGAATCAGTTGCTTTCGTGTGTTTCACGGATCACAGAGGGCCCGCGAATGAGTCCATGATTACCTACGATGAATTCGAGATGAAGTACTTGGTTCCTTTCAAAGAATCTGCGTTTTCGCTCAGGGATATCGTCACGGGCCGCGATGATGATGGCCTCTTACAAAGGATGAGGCGGGATCTTGCGGGAAAAGTCATCGCGGATGAAGCGCAGGGAAGGTACACGCTGGTGACGGGTGCAGGTGGGAATTTCGAGTTTTACAGACCATTTGATGCCTTCGAGCGTCTCTTTGCGCAGGCTGGCTTGATGATCGAGGGTCTCGAGGAATCGAGTGGTCGCGATCGCAACGACAATCTGTGTTTCAGATACAGGGCTGTGCTCAGGAAGGGTGATTGATGTGGATTGGTCGACGAGAATGGTTGCTGGGGAGTTTGGGGGGGAGTCTGCGCTTCCTCTGCATCTTTCTACGGTGTGCGCGCAGAGGGTTCCTGGGGAATTGGGCCTTTTCGAATACGCCCGCATCGACAGCCCTACTCGGATCGCCGCCCAGCGAGAATTGGGGTTGGCAGTGGGAGCAAGGCATAGTCTGCTGTTCAATTCAGGTATGTCTGCTATAGCTGCGGTGCTGATGTCCCTTTCGGCTCGCGATCACGTCGTGTGCTGCGACGAGGTGTATGAGGGCACTAAGAGGCTGCTCGATCAGGTGCTGCGAAGGTTAGGTATTGAGGTCGATTCTTTCCATCAGGCCTCTGAGGTGCCTGATCTGCTGCGCAACGAGACGAGGATGATCTTTGGCGAATCAATATCCAATCCCTTGCTGCAGAGATTGGATGTGGCTTCACTTGCCAGGATCAAGGGAAATGCCTTGCTCGTCGTCGACTCCACGATGACGCCGATGTCATCTGCGCAGCTGTTGGCTTTGGGTACGGATGTGGTGATTCACAGCACGACGAAGTTCATCGGCGGCCACCATGATGCGATGGGTGGTGCGGTGCTCATGGATGACGATTCGCTTCACGATCGCTTCGAGTTCTTGCAACAGACCTTGGGTGTTGGGATGAGTCCGTTCGACTGTTTTCTGACGAGCCGTGGCCTCAAGACGCTGGCGGTGCGCTTCGAGCGGCAGTGTCGGACTGCGACAGAGTTGGCGTCATGGCTCGGATCGCAGGATTTCGTGGAGGATGTGCTCTTTCCGGAAACCGAGTCCACTGACGATGATTCTGGATCTGGAGGCGACTGCGCGATCATTTCGGTTCGGATCGTACCTGGCAGGATGGAACGCTTCATCCAGGGTCTCAGATTGATTAAAGTGTCGCAGAGTTTTGGCGGAGTCGGCACGACGATCCAAGTTCCGAGGCGCATGATGGACTTCAAAGAAGATGCGCGCGATCTTGACGCGAAGGGCCTGACAGACAGTTTGGTCCGCATATCTGTCGGCCTGGAAGCGATAGAGGATATCAAGAATGACTTCCTTGGTCGCCATAAATGATTGGATTCTTGCCGATGGAGAAGACATCTGCCTTTGCCAGTACCACAGCAACCTTTATAAACCCCTGCTGAATCTCAGCCGGAATGGGTAAGAAATCCTCGGGACTTGGGGCTGCCAAGAAGCTCAAGAAGCGTCGTGCGCAGTCTCGCAAGCAGTACAAGTGGTACGCCAAGAAGGTCTTGGGTCTCAAGGAGAAATCAGACCCCCTCCAGGGTTCCCATCAGGCTACGGGCATTGTTCTCTCGAAGGTCCAGCTCGAGGCGAAGCAGCCGAATTCTGCCATGCGAAAATGCGCGAGGGTCCAGCTGACCAAGAATGGCCGCCAGGTGACCGCGTTTCTTCCCGGCGACGGCGCCCAGAAGCTCGTCGACGAGCACGATGAGGTCCTCATCGAGTGTATCGGCGGCAAGATGGGACGATCCAAGGGAGACCTCCCGGGTGTGCGCTGGCAGGTCATCAAGGTCAACGACCAGTCTCTTCTCGCCCTGCGCAAGGGTAAGCTGGAGAAGGCGCGCAAGTAAGGTTCTTGTGTTTGTTGAAGCTATCCTCTGTTTATAAATAGAAGTTCGTCTTTACGATTGCCATGCGAGGTGATCGTATGACAAGAAATGCAATATTCATAGGTATCGTGGTGCTGACGCTCATAGCGGCCTGCACGCAGAATGTCCCTGTGCCGCAAGGCAAGTTCACTGACCAGCCGACGGTCGGCGGCGCCGTCGATTTGCAGGCGACGCAGGAGTTCCGCAAGTTCGATTCCATCGAGCAGGTGAGTGAATTCTTGGCCATGCATTCCTCCCCTGCGACGAACTATGCCCGCGGCGGTATCGCGACGGGTGGTCTGATGATGGA
>JBDRLR010000026.1:0-3536 GCA_043812855.1 Nanobdellota archaeon
AGGGACGAAACCCATCCAGTAGTCGACGTGGGTCTGCACGTCGTTGAGGTATGTCTGCGTCTCGCTCTCGCTGTATCCGCATCCGACGTAGATGATGTTGAGGAGGCGTTGCGGGTCGCCACCGTCGTGCAGTTGCGTGCAGTCCAGCCGAGTCACTTCAAATGGCACCTCGTCGCTTGCGGTTCGCTGGCCGCTCGAGTCGGTCACGTCCGCGTAGAGCACATACTCCCCGCCGATGAGGTCATCGACTGAGAGCGTCTTGGCGAGGTCGACTTCTCTTGCGGACCCTTCAATCCGCAGAGGATATCGGTGCGTGTCTTCTGCGTCGGTAGGATTGCGGACCACGATGTCAACTGATGCGATGTCGTACGGGCAGGATTCGACTGACCCTTTGATTCGGATGCCGTACTGCAAGGTCACGGGGCCGCTCAGCAAGCTCGGTCCGGTGATGATGGGATGCGCGTCGTCCGCGGGCACGCAGATGTTCTGGACCACGTCGCATATTGTTCCGCATTGAGCGCACCCGCAGGTGCAGTCATAGACCAGCACACCGTCGTCGCACCGCCGTCTTCCAGTGGTGCATACGTCGTGGGCTATCGATGTGGTCCCTCGCGCGGTCGACGTGATTGCTATTGGCGTGCGCGCCATATTGCCAGGCATGAACTCATCGATCTGCTTGGTGAAGACCAGCGCTTCCTGCTCGAACGCGAGCAGCGTCTTGTGTTGACGATTGCCAACATATCCCTGTTGACCGAGCACAGAGATCACCATGAGGTCCAAGTACTGCAGAGGAAGGTCATAGTTCCTCTTGAATGCCAAGGTGGCCGGGTCGAAGACCTCGATGCGCGGCAGGAAGGATTCGACCAGGTGTATTTCGCCGTTCTCGATGTCTATGCCTCCGCCGAAAGCGAAGCTGCCGTCACTCTCAGAGATTACGCCTCTCACGCTGGCGCTCATCTCGAAGCCGCCCGACGAAGTCCACCGATAGCTGGTCATCGTCGATGCGATTTCGCCGATCTCGCGGGTCATGACGACGATAGCGTCTTGGCTTGCGGCCAGGGCCAGACCTCCTGGGGAGATCATGGGCAGCGTGATGCTTCCCTGGATCAGGTAGTCCGTGTCGAACCGCTCAAGGACCGCCCCATGAGACGAGCTGTCATCGCGCAGGGTGTACAGCACTCCGGCCTCGTCGTAGGCGATGAATTCGAGAAGCGCGGCAGGGTCAGGCAAGGGTACTTCTTCCACGTGGTTTCCTTGTGGGTCGTAGATGTGGATGGTGGGAGGGTTCCTTTGGGCGACAGCGATCATGCCGTCTGGCCGCGCGTCGACGTCGACCGCCTGGTATGGCAGCTCGAACGACTGCTGCAGCGTGTAGGTTCCTGTGTCGTAGATAAGGATCTCGTATGCTACTGTCCCGTTGCTGGTGCTGTTGTCGACGCGGAGGGTGAGGATGATGACGTCAGGAAGAGCGCACGATGCAGTCTCGACGCATGCGCCATCTTGGCATCGTCCGGAGCAGCCAGTCAGTGCTGATGCGCTCCGTGTCCCTTGGCAGTACCACTCGTCCACAGTCTGCTCATCGATGCATCGGTCGACTCGGGTCTGTGGGTTGAGCCGCGAGTCCCTGATACTGCCCGCAAGGTCGGGCCTGATGCCTCCATCGGTGTCTGAGCAGCTTGGAGCGGGAAGCCATCCTCCAGATCCTCTTCCTGGCTCGTACTTGATGGCGCCCATGGCCTGCCCATGAAATATGCCAGGCACAGCAATCAGCACCGCCATCGAGACCATGATGGCGAGAATCATGAAACTGCGAAGACCCGTTCCGAACATGCCGTCGTACTCGCTTCGGCTCTTAATAAATGTTTGGCCTCTGCCAGAATGGCCCGCGCTACGCAGACCAGACGGTGTGCGTTCGCATTTCGAGACTCATCCCATCATGTCTATGGGCTGGTCGCCTGCCAGGAAATGTTCCCTCACGACATCTTCGATGATGTAGTGGATCTGCTTGGAGACTATCTTGAACTTGCTCTCCATGTGTTCCATGAAGTCCTCGTGGTCCTTGACGTGGCGGAAGATGCCTTCGAAGAGGTAGTCGAACCCATTGTTGATCTTGTAGACGGTGTTGACGTTCTCGTTGGTGGAGAGGAATCGTCCGATCTGGTCGCGCTGGTCGCGAGGCACCTTGACGGTCACGGAGACTCGGCAGTGGTAGCCGAGTTTGGTGAAGTCGACGAGGGTCGTGTGCCTGAGCATGAATGCGCTCTCTCCTGCCTTGAGACGGTCGTACAGCGTCGATATGGGTATGTGCGTCTTTCGGCTGATCGTCGTGAGATTCTCCCGCGCATTCCTGCGTAGGTATCGCAGAAACGTCCGGTCTTTGATATCCAATTCCATAAGTCACCTCGCTCCGTTCGCTTCTGCGACCGGAAAATTTACTGAAGTTACAGAAATCTTACATATATTCCTTTTTCTTATAATATATATATCTGCTTATAATTATATAATTCCAAAAGAAATATAAAGTACAATCGCATGTCCCACGGATATGAGACGCAAGGTCATCCAGATCGCGGGAAAGACGCTGCTCATCTCCTTGCCCAGTAAATGGGCCAAGCAGACAGGCATCATCAAGGGTCAAGAGCTTGAGGTGACGCCCAAGGGAAGCACATTGCTCGTCAGCACGACCGCCCCAGGCCAGCCGAAGACGATCAGCGTCGACTGCGCGGACGCGTCCGTCGGCGTCAATCGTCTCATGGGCGCGCTGTACAAGGCAGGATACGATGACATCCAGATCAGGTTCCGCACACAGCAGCAGTACACGGATATCAAGAGGTGCTTGGACAAGACGTGCGAGGGTCTGCAGATCGTCGAGCAGAATCAACGCACTCTGAGGATCAGGTCGACGAGCAGGCTTAGCGAGGAGCACTACGATGCCGTCCTCCGCAGGCTTCTGCACGCGATCGTCTCCATGGTCGACGATGCGATCAAGTACGCCCTGGTGGGCGACGTGCACGGGCTCGCCGAGATGGAGCTTCGCGACGAGGATATCAACAGGCTGGCTGATTTCTGCCGCAGGATGCTCAACACGACGGGCAATCTATCGCGCCTGGAGTCGAACAACCAGTATCACATCGTCGAGCAGATAGAGCGGGTGGGCGATCAGGTCAAGGAGTTGGGCAGGTCGCGCACGCATCTGCGTCTTGACTCCAAGAAGGAGCGCTTGCTCGACAGGATCCCAGTATACACGCGCGCGTTCGAGAGTCTTTTCGTGGAATTCTCGATGGCGAAGTTCGAATCGTTCCTCGAGGAGGGAAGGCGTCTGAGGGATCTTCTTGTCGAGTGGATGCAGGCATCGCCCAAGGACGCGATGTCGATCAGCCCTCTGCTGGGCATCGTCACGACCTTGCGTGAATGCAATGGGTCTGTCTTGGTCAGGGACGTGGCCGCCGAGCGGACGCAACCCATTCATCCTTGATGTTTCTCGTGCTCCGATGGTAGTTCCAATCGGATGCAAGAGAGTCATGCTCCCGTGCGTA